>JAQSYB010000062.1 GCA_029256365.1 Clostridia bacterium | reverse complement strand
TTAATTCTATATTCTCCGGGATTCCCAAAAATACTGTGAGCAAGCTCTGTGCGACCTGCACCCATAAGACCAGCTATCCCTATAATTTCGCCTTTCTTCACATTGAACCTCAAGTTATGAAGAATATCTCTTCCAATTTTAGGGTCATAGGCACACCAGTCCTTCACTTCAAGAACGATATCTCCAAAAATCTTGCTGTCTCTTTTGGGAAAAATATTATCAATTTCACGACCAACCATGTGTTTTATGATGATACCTTCGGATACCTCACCTTTTTCAGCTGATAAAGAGCAAATGGTCTCTCCATCCCGCAACACTGTAACGGTGTCAGCAATGGCAATTACTTCTTTCAGTTTGTGTGAAATCATGATTGAGGTAACCCCTTGATTTTTAAGCTCTCTCAGTAACAGCAGCAAATTTTCACTATCATCCTCATTCAAAGCTGCTGTTGGTTCATCTAATATCAATAGCTTTACATTTTTACTTAATGCTTTGGCTATTTCTATCAGCTGCTGCTTGCCCACACCCAAATCCTTTACTTTCGTTGCTGGATTCACATTGTTTAGCTTAACCTTTTTTAACATTTCCCCTGCTCTTAAAATTGTTTCATTCCAATCAATCAACTTACCCTTTTTTATCTCATGGCCTAAGAATATATTTTCATATACCGTCATTTCAGGAACCAAAGCCAATTCTTGATAGATAATCGCAATGCCGGCTTTTTCGCTATCGTTTATGCCTGTATACTTCTGTACTTCCCCATTCAAAAGGATATCCCCTGAATATTCTCCAAAAGGATATACTCCGCTTAAGACCTTCATAAGCGTTGATTTGCCAGCTCCATTTTCCCCAACCAAACAATGTATTTCACCTTTTTCAACCTGAAAGTTTACATTGCTCAAGGCTTTTACTCCGGGAAAGGTTTTTGTAATGCTTTTCATCTCTAAAATATATTTATTCATAGTTGTACCCGCTCCTCAATTAAGCATATCAACAAATGATATCAAGTTAGGTTTGATTGTAGATTCATTATTACAGGACTATTTATACTATATAGTTGAATAGTGATAGACTAATCTATCACTATTCATATAACACCTATTTAAAGATTGATTACTTTAAGTTTGTGAAGTCTGATGCAGGATAGTATCCTGAATCAACCAAAGCAGCCTTTACGTTGTCATTCTTAACAACTACAACTTCAGTTTGCTTCGCTTTTACGTCAATTTTTCCATTGTTGTATGAACCAGTTGTTTGAGGCTCTTTTCCGCCTAGTATAGCTACTGCCATTTCGATGGAATCCTTAACTAGTGTACGAACATCCTTAAATACTGTCATGGATTGCTTGTTGTCGATGATGTATTGTACAGATGCTTTTTCAGCATCTTGGCCAGTTACCTTGTAGCTTGTAACAGCTGTATCAGCACCAAATGCGTCAGCAATTGCACGAGCTGTACCATCGTTTGGAGCTAGTATAAATACGTTGCCCTTATCAGCAGCTTTCGCTGATGTTAAGTGTGCTTCTGCCTTGTTCTTTGCTTCATTGAAGTCCCAGTTAGTAGTTACTTGACCGATTATTTTGCCCATTTCGTCTCTTGTTAACTTCGCATTTCCTTGTAATGCAACAGCTTCACTTGAATTCTTAATTACAAATGTGCCATCAGCAATCTTTGGTTGTAATACATTCCATGCGCCTTCAAAGAATAAGAAAGCGTTGTTGTCTGAAGCTGCACCAGCATATAGGTATAATGGATTGCCAGTACCAGTTGCTTGCTCAACTAAGTATCTTGCTTGTGCTTCACCAACAGCGATGCTGTCAAATGTTACATAGTAATCCACTGCATCTGTACCAGTGATCAATCTGTCATAAGCTATCACCTTGATGCCTTCTTTTTTAGCTGCTTCTACTGCTGATGCAGCAGCGCCGCCATCTTGAGGACAGATAATTAATACTTTAATTCCCTTAGCTATTAAAGCGTCAACGTTCTCTTTTTCCTTAGCTGAAGAACCTTGGCTAAATAGTATTTCTACTGAGTAATCAGTGCTCTTTAATGCTTCTGTAAATCTAGTTTCATCTTGTACCCATCTTGGCTCATCCTTTGTTGGTAAAACGATACCTACATCAACTGTATTTGTTTCAACAGGTTCTGTAGTCGTTGGAGCTGGTGCTTTGCCACAAGCTGTCATAGCAAGAAGCATTGAAAATACCAATAACATTACTAAGATCTTTTTCATTATTTCTTCCCCCTTTTTATTGCCTTCCAAATCATAATTGGCGGCTGTGTGCGTAGACAACTACTAATATGTAATTGTCCTGACAACTGCACTTCATGCAGTTTACATTTCAATTATTCCACAAATTATACATACTGTCTCTGTAGCCTTTTGTGCTATTCCATAAAAATTTCGTGTACTTTAAAATTCATTGTTCATTGTAGTAATATTTTGCGATAAAAAAATACAGCTTGTTTGTACATGGTACAATCAAGCTGTATAAAAATGCGCTTAATACAAAGCTTTTATTTTTCAGTAAGTAGATTTGTCATCAATATGAGTCCGTACCAATACACACCAGACTGCTTCATATTAATTTCTGTATACCTCGTCCTTTAGATGAAATCCATCTCTTATTATGGTTTCGTCAATATTTTCTTTATCCACCGCAATAGGCTCCAATACATAATACTTCACATTGTAGATACCATCATTTATGTACTCATTTACATTCAAGTTTTCGCCTTTTACAAGCTTTATCGCCATTTCAACTGTCGCATCGGCTAGCTTTTCTATTGGCTTGTATATGGTCATGAGCTGGGTTCCCTCAACGATTCTTTGACAAGCAGTCAAGTCTGCATCCTGCCCGATTACCGTTACCTTGCTGGTGAGGCGATGCTCCGACAAAGCCTCTATGGCTCCCTCTGCCAAGCTGTCATTTCCCGCAATGACAGCATTGATTTTGGTTTTCTTCTGAAGTGCATCATCTACAACCTTAAAAGCATATTCTTTCAACCAATTGGCTGCCCATTCTTCTCCGATGATGTTGATTTTTCCTTTGGCTTCCAAAGGCTTTAATATCTTATCATAGCCCTGCTTAATCATTTCTGTGTTGTTATCGGTCTTTGCACCATTGATGATCAGCAGATTTCCACTATCAATATTGTCGGCAATACGCCTTGCCATCAGCTCGCCTACTTTCACATTATCAAAGGTAATATATAGATCAACATTTGCATTCATAACCAGTCTGTCATAAGAAATAACCGGCACGCCTTGTTTTTTTGCCATTTCAACTGCATTTGCCGCCTTATTCAGATCATTTGGCACAATAATCAATACATCAATACCCTGATCCAAAAGATATCTTACTTGCTTAAGCTGGTCTTGATCATCATTGTTTGCATTTTGTATGATAATATCCGCTCCCAGCTCCCTTGCTTTTGCCATGAGGATATCTCTGTCTTTTATCCATCTTTCTTCTTTTAGGGTTCCTAAAGAAAATCCAATTTTGATCTTCTCATTGTTATTGTTATTTGCTTGATTGTTACGAAAAACATCAAAATCCGGCTCATATAATACTCTTGCAATTGAAATTACAAGACCAAGGAAAACAACTAAGAGAACTGCTATAATTGAGTTTTTAAAAATATTGCCCTTAACCAATATTATCACCCCTTATATTGGATACTGCTCTATATTCCGTCGGTGTCATGCCCGTTATCTTCTTGAATATCTTACAATAATAATTGGGATCATTATATCCTATTTTGTGACATACCTCTTTGATGCTTATCCTATGATTTTCTAGAATCTTCATTGACTTTTCAATTCTTAACTCCGTAAGATAGTCAACAAAGTTTTTCCCTACCTCATCCTTAAAAATCTTACTGAAATAATGATAACTGAGGTTTACACTTTTGGCTGCATCATCTAATGTAATATTTTCATGATAATTATTGCTCAGATATTTCAATACCTTTGGTATAATGCCGTCAATTTCACTTCTTATCTGCTCCTGGATCTCTTCAGACAGCTCTGAAAGCAGCTGCATAAACTGACCTTCCAACTCTTCCTTATTATTGGTCTTTACAATACTCAGAATATAAGCTTGCTTGGATTTGCTAAAGGAACTGATTTTATAGGGCAGTGTTTTTTCAATTACAAAAAGCAAGTCAATCAATTTAGACTTTATTTTATCTATATCTTCACTGTAGTTGCTCACCAACCATAAATAGATATCCTTAAAAGCTTCCTTGGCACTGTTAATGTTGCCTGTCAGCATTCTATTTGCAAAAATACTTTCCTTATGCAAGGGGTAAGTATCTAAAATATTGTTGGAAGGTGTAATATCCTCAAAGTGCATGACAGCCTGGCCATTGGGTACAGAGGCTGACATATATGCTTCGTTGCAGGATTTATTGAAGCTGGCAACCTCATATTTCCGACCAATGCCAATTCTGTAGCGATTTCCTGTATTCAGCCTTACTCTTTCCATAATCTTTTTTCCAATATTTATAGCCTGATTTCTAATTTCATATGAATCAGAAGCTTCTTCTACTGGTATAAAGGCAGTAATTCTATCCAGCAATGGGTTGCCAATTAAACAGGGACAGATTCGCTTCAATTCCAAACAAAAGGCTTCGTAAAAATTCTGCTTTTCCAGATTCAATTTAAAATTGTCCTCTTTGCCTTTGCATTCAAAGTTCTCTAGAAGTACAGTGATTGCATAGCCTTGTCTCAATTTCATATTAAAAATGTCTTCATAGAACCCAATTTCACTGACCATCCCAATATTAAATAGCTGATGTGAAATAAACTGACCTTCTATATAGGGTAGAATTCTGTTTATTCTTTCCTTCAGTTCAACTTCACGCAATAAATGCTTACGCTTTTGGTTAATCACTTGATTTAAGCCCTGAAGTGTTTCAATTACCTTGCTTTTATTTATAGGCTTCAAAAGGTATTCCGATACCCCCATATTTAAAGCTTCCTTCGCATAGTCAAAAAACTCGTAGGCTGTAATGATTACAAACAATGCGTTGCTATTGGCAGCTTTTATTTGCTTTATGGCCTCAATGCCATCAATGCCAGGCATGTGAATATCCATAAAAATAATATCTGGCTTCAATTCGAGGGCTTTTTCAATTGCTTCTCTTCCCGAACTGGCCGTGCCTACAATCTCTACATCATCCATATTCTTGGAAATAATCATCTTCAAAGAATCCAAAACTAGATATTCATCATCAGCAATTAACAGCTTTATCATTGATTTCCACACCCTTACTCTTTACATTATTTTCAAGAGGTATCCGTAGTACAACCTTTGTTCCCTGCCCTATTTCACTTTCAATACGAATCAATTCCTTGAAATCTTCAATATTAAATAGATTTTGCAATCTCTGTATTACGTTGCTAATTCCAATACCTGTAGCATGCTTTTTCTTGATGTTTGATTCATCCTTACTGCTAAGTATTGAATCAATATAACTGGAATCCATGCCCATTCCATTGTCAATAACCTCTATATGAATATAATTGTCTTGGAGTTTAACATTAAGATGGATCTCCCCATTTCTCTCAAGATTCTGCAAGCCATGGATAAATGCATTTTCCACAATAGGCTGAATGATAATTCTTGGTATCATAATATCCAAAGCAGCTTCATCAATTTGATTATAAAAATCGATTCTACTGCCAAAGCGCGTTTTAAGAATCTGCATATAGTTTTTTACATATTGAATCTCATCTCTTAGGCTAGTCAGCTCATCAATATTTTTCAAATTATATCTGAATAAATGCGCGATGTTCTCAATAAATTCAGAGGATTTGTCAGCACCCTCAATAATTGCAAGCTGAGCAGCTGCATTTAAGGTATTAAAGAGAAAATGTGGGTTTATTTGTGACTGCAAGAATTTCAACTCTGACTCCTTAAGAAGACTCATCATTTTCAGATTCTGCATTTCCTGCTCCTTCAGTCTTTTTTCAACCTCTGCCTGGCTCTTCAATTCATCAATATAGTCCCGAATACTCTTTACCATTTTAATAAATGCACCAGCTAGAATATCTGTTTCGTCCCCCGTATGAGTTTGAGTCAATTCAATATCGAAATCCCCTTCTGCAATTTTTTCCGCCGAATGGGACAGCTCTGTAATAGGCTTGGTCAAACGATAGGTAGATACAATTGCAATATAAAGATTCCCAAGTACCGCCGCAATGATGATAAAAAGATTTAAGTAACTGATAAAGTTCATGCTTTTGTTGATATTTTCATATTTCTCTGAGCCTGTTTTGAGCTTGTTATCCAAAAGCTTATTGTTATAAAGCTTAATATACTCACTTATTTCATTGGAACGTTTAAAATGGGCTATATATTTGCTGCTTATTCTTCCCCGCTTCGCTTGAACTGCATTGTCCGTTTCTATGATCAACTCATCAATCATATTTCCAACGTCCTTCAGAAGCAGCAGCTCATAGCTGTAATCAGCAGACCTAGGTATTTTTCGAGAGATCTCCTGCACCTTGTTGTAGTGCGTATAGTAATTTAGCAGGTTTTCTGAGGATGCCGATGTAAGGTACTTCTCAAGCTCTGTCATAAGGTGGTTGACATCATTGTTTAAGTTATTTAAATATGCATAGTCAGTGATAATGCTATTTGTATTTTTCAATACGATTTTTGCATTATAGTAAGAAAAAACACTAATCACACCAAGCAATAATATGGTCAACAGAAAGTACATTATTAACTTTTTTCGAATTCCTTTCAGGGTAAATATATCTCGATTCATACGTTCACCATCTATTTCTAATCATCATATTTTTGATATTCTACTCAGTTAAACTTTTAATATCGTTGATATTTCGCTTGGTAAGTATTTTTACCTCTGTATCAATAAATGTAGGTGCACTGTTTCCATTTTTAACATCAATCAAGGTCTTCACACTTTCATAGCCCATTTTATACGGATCGCTGGCTACTGTTCCATATATGATTTCCTTATCAATGTAGCGGATAATTTCCTCTGAATTTCCGTAGCCAACCAAAATGATGCTTCCTACCTTATTTCTATCAACAATTAGCTGAGCAGAGCCCAATGTATCTGCCGAACTAAAGGTAAATATTGCATTGATTTCTTCCTTACTTTCAATAATGTTTTGCGTAATCTCTTCCGCACTTAAAATACCCATTCTTGAAGTATAGCTGTCTACAATATTGATTTCTGGATAGTTTTTAAGGATACTTAAAAAACCGTTCATTTTTAAGTTGTGTTCTATGGAATCCTCTTCCAAGTCGCTATTTGAAATAACCGCGACATTTGCCTTGCCCTTCGTGGCTTCAATCAATAGCCTAGCCGCCTCTTTTCCTAGTTCAAAGCTATTTGTCCCAACAAAAGCATATCTTTTGCTTTCACTGTCATCATTCTCTACCGTAACCACAGGTATCCCTTTGTCATAGGCCTTATCAATCGCAGCAGTGTAATCTATTCCATTTGGAACATGGGTAATGATACCGTCAACCTTTGAGATCACTGCAATATCCATAAATTTCAGCTCTTCTTCAGGATTATTGAACCGGGGTACATTAAACTCCACAACAACATTGTGGTCCTTCCCTGACTTTTCAACACCTTTCATTACTTCATTCCAAAATGGATCAACAGAGTTTTGTGCAATAAAGTAGAAATGATATTGCGGCTTCGATATATAGGTTTTAATATCTTCTTTTTGCAGCCAAAATAGAATAAGGCTAGCAAATACAATCAGCAATGTCATGATTAAAATAGCATGTCCATATAAAAATTTTACAATATTTCTTACAACATTCATGAGCGAACTTCTCCCCAATACAGAATTATACTATTTTAGTATAACATAACCTGCAATGGTATTGTAGCATTGAAGTATGATCTCTGTTATACTTTTAGGTAATCTATCAATAAGGAGTGCGTAGCTTGAGCAAAGAAATCAATGATTTATTTAAAAGAGATTATGATTATGAAGAGGATGCCTATGACCGCATGAAGGATTTGAATCATAATAACAACAAATATCAAGCCTTCACCAACAAATCAACCATGAAAAAAACAGAGTTTGATTATGAGGAAGATGCTTATGAGCCAGAAAGAAGCAAATAAAAATACACAAGGTTAATATGAACCTTGTGTATTTTTATTTATATAATTAGCCCTACAGTATATATGAATTATTCTCCATGCAAAATTCAAAGAATATCTAAGTTGATTTCTCAGCAATCTATCTAGTCTATTCATAAACAAAATCCTTTGGTAGAAGTGGAACAATATTTGTACATGCTTCATATATAGTTACTGAAGTAGTGTCCACTACTATCTTTGTATAAGGAGGACAGATATAATCTATGCGTAAAGAAAAGTACTCACACAAAAACCCCATAGAAGTAGAAGTTAAAGATTGTAAACATGATAAGCATCAAGTTAAAAGCGATAACTGTAAGCAAGATAAGCAAAAGGATAAAAACGCGAAATGTAAGCCTGACAAGCATCATGATAAAAACACTGATTGTAAACCTGAAAAACATCATGATAAAAATAACGACTGTAAACCCGATAAACACCATGATAAAAATAACGATTGTAAACCTGATAAATGTCATGATAAAAATAATGACTGTAAACCCGATAAACACCATGATAAAAATAGCGAATGCAAACCCGATAAACACCATGATAAAAATAACGAATGCAAACCCGATAAACACCATGATAAAAATAACGATTGTAAACCTGATAAACATCATGATAAAAATAACGATTGTAAACCTGATAAACATCATGATAAAAATGACTGTTGTGTGCCTGAAAAACAGCATGGTTGCTGTGATTATAAATGTATAATATGTCCAATTTGTCCACCAGGACCTAGAGGTCCACAGGGTCCAGAAGGTCCTAGAGGTCCACAGGGTCTAGAAGGAAAAAAAGGTCCAGAAGGTCCTAGAGGTCCGCAGGGTCTAGAAGGAAAAAAAGGTCCAGAAGGTCCTAGAGGTCCGCAGGGTCTA
>JAQSYB010000061.1 GCA_029256365.1 Clostridia bacterium | reverse complement strand
GTAGCTTAGTATGAACAATCCCGTTACAATAAATAATATTGGGTGAACATCCTTTGCTTTGCCTTTTACCAGCTTTGCTATGCAGTAGAATATAAATCCTGCTGCAACGCCTGTTGTAATGCTGTATGTGAAAGGCATGAAAGCGATTGTCATGAAGGATGAAACTGCGATATCAAAATCATCCCATTCAATCTTTCCTAAAGACTCAGCCATCAAGATACCAACAACTATCAAAGCTGGTGCAGTAGCTGCTCCAGGAACGATTCCTGCAATTGGTGCTAAGAACAAACAGAATAGGAACAACACACCAACTGTTGTTGAAGTAAGACCAGTTTTTCCACCTTGGCTTATGCCTGCAGCACTTTCAACATAGGTTGTAGTATTGCTAGTACCTAGCAAAGCTCCGATTGAAGTAGCAGTTGCATCTGCAAACAATGCTCTTTCAAGCTTTGATGACATGCCAGCACCCTTTTCAAATGTTGCTTCATCCTTTTCATCAAATATTCCACTTTTTCTTCCTGTTCCAAGGAAGGTACCTATTGTATCAAAAGTGTCAGTCAATGAGAAAGCAAATATTGTAGTTAGCGCAATAAATATCTTAGATGGATCTGCAAAAAGTCCTGCAAAATCAAGTTTTAAGAAAGTTGGTGCAAGACTAGGAATTGCAAAATTCATATCTGCAAAATTAGGAACGCTGGTTATCTTAAATAATATTCCAGTAAAAGTTGTTAATACAATACCTAGTAGTATCGCACTCTTTACCTTCATAACCATAAGTACTACTGTAATCACAAGTCCTATTAACGCAACCTGTGCTACAGGATCCTTGAAGTTTACTATAGCAGGAATAACATCCTGGAAAAGTCCACCTTCGCCAATTGCTACAATCTTGCTTGGTGCTTCAGCAGTAAATTGTAGGAAATGAGCTTGCTTTATTCCTATGTAAGCTATGAATAATCCGATACCACCACTTATTGCATATTGAAGTGAAACTGGTATCGCTTTAATAATCATTTTTCTGATGCTTGTCACTGTAATAATTATGTTTATAAGACCGCAAATAAATACCATAGCCAATGCTTGCTGCCATGTAAAACCTAGACCAAATACTACTGTAAATGTGAAAAATGCATTTAGTCCCATTCCTGGCGCTTGTGCAAATGGCACGTTAGCGACAAATCCCATTATGAATGTTCCGACTGCTGCCGCAAGTATTGTGGCTACAAATACTGCCCCTCTATCCATACCGGATAAAGATAGGATATTAGGATTAACAAAAATGATGTATGCCATAGTTAGAAATGTTGTTAAACCGGCTAAAACTTCCGTTTTAACGTTTGTACCGTGTTCCTTTAATTTAAAGAACTTTTCCACGTTCGACACCTTCCTTTACACTGTATTAATTTGATAAATCAATAAAAACTCGAACTTACATGTACAATTGTACCTTATTGTTCGATTTTTATCAAATACTATTTTGTTTAAATTCAATACAATTTGTGCCTTTTTCATCATAACCCTTGTTTCTCAAAGCTTCGTTCCAGATAAAATTTTACTATTAACTATTTATATGAAGCTGTCCTTTTTAATATAACCCATTTACACCACAAACATTCCATTATCTGCTAATGAAGCGGCTGAAATATAAAAAACACCAAGTACATTCATACAATACTTGGTGTTTCCCATTTCGTCTTGTTACTTTAAGTCAAATACTACGACCAATAACATTTTAAAACGCTCTACCGCTGTTAATCCGTGGGGTATATTTGCAGGCATAACAATTGTCTGCCCCTTGGATACTACAAAATTCTCATCAGCAATCTTAACTTCAGCACTTCCGTCCATAATATATACCAAGGCATCTCCCCCAGCAGAGTGGGTGCTGATTTCTTCTCCCTTATCAAAAGCAAAAAGTGTTACGCTTAAGGGTCTTCCTTGGGATAATGTTCTGCTTACGACTCTACCTTCCTGGTAGTCAACCAATTCACTCATTTCTATTACTTTTGCAAAGTCAATATTTTTTATTAATTGTTGCTCACTCATTATGATTCACCTTCCTGTTATTTAATTTTGTTCTCTATACTAATTATTATACCCGTAAAAAGGATATAATCTGTGATTTGCATCACAATTAGAAAAATTTGTATTCATGATAGCAAATCAAAATATAGTAACAGGATTTGTATTTATTTATGCTGCGTCACCAGACTTTAAAAGTCCTATAAATGTATCAACAATATTTTCATCAAATTGGCTTCCTCTACAGTGCTCCAATTGACATATTGCTTGTTCCATTGATAGACCATCTTTTCTATAAGGCCTACTATTGGTCATAGCGTCATAAGCATCTGCTACTGCTAGAATCTTTGACTTAATATCTATCTTTTCATCATTCAGCCCTAGTGGATATCCTGTTCCATCTATTCTTTCATGATGTTGAAGCAGGATGTCCCTGCTGACCTCCAAAAATGAAATGTCCTTGATGATATCATATCCTGCAATTGGATGCAGTTTCACTATCTCGTACTCTTTTGTGGTAAGTTTTCCTTCTTTATTTAATATCTGATCTGGTACAGCAAGTTTTCCTATATCATGCAGTAAAGAAGCAAATTCCAGATTGAATAGGTCGACGTCATTCAAATCCAAAGCCCGTCCTATGCTCACTGCATGCTTGGTTACTCTTTCACAATGCCTCTTTGTGTATTCATCCTTATTGTCTAAGAAGTTAACTAACATTTTAACAGTATCGAGATAGCTTGATCTTCCTACTTCCATTTGAAGCTGTACATTTGCGCTGCTCTTGCAAGTATTCTGCTCTTCTTCAAAATCTCCACAATTATTCATCATTTCTTTTACCTCTTCAATTGCTTTATGTACAAATCTTTCATATATAGAAATTTGATTCATGCTATCCCTCCTTATCATTTGATTTTTATTTATATTATTATATAGCTATCAGCCCAATCAAGATAAAGTGCTTCCACTACATATTATTTTCTAAATCTACATTTATTTCTTTTCTGTCACATAATAATTCGTGCAAATTAAATTATATACAATAATAGACAAAGGTATGTGTAATATCCATGAATACTTTATGAAATATTTTCCACAAAATGTATAAAAAGGCATGCTATTCCTAGCATGCCTTTTATTGCTTCTTATTGTATGATTAAACTCTGCTTCTCTTTGTATAGTGTGTGTGAAGTATATGGTGCGCCTTGTGGCTGTTTGGTTTTTCCATATAGTCATCGTATAATGCTTTTACTTCAGGATTCTCATGGGACTTTCTGCGTTTTCTTGATTGATCTATTGTATATAGACCTTGAGCTCTTAGCATTTTAACCTCTTCTGTCTTTTCCTTATCCATAATGATTGGCTGACCTCCGCCATTTATGCAACCACCTGGGCAGCCCATTACTTCAACAAAGTGGTAATTTGCTTCGCCATTTCTTATTTTTTCAAGAAGCTTATCTGCATTTGCAGTACCATGTACAACTGCAACCTTCACTTCCAAGTCCTTAATTTTTACTGTAGCTTCCTTTATGCCTTCCATTCCTCTTACTGCTGTATACTCAATGCTTTTTAAATCTTCCCCTGTAAGGATGTCAGCTACTGTTCTAAGTGCTGCTTCCATAACTCCACCAGTTGCTCCGAATATTACGCCAGCGCCTGTTGAATCACCTAGAATACTATCGTAGACTCCTTCTTCAATAGCAGGGAAGTTTATTCTAGCTTGCTTAATCATCTTTGCAAGCTCTCTTGTTGTCAACACTGCATCGATATCAACATTGCCGTCAACTTCCATCTCTTCTCTACCAGCCTCATACTTTTTAGCAGTACATGGCATGATGGATACTACAAATATATTTTTAGGATCAATGCCAACTTTTTCTGCATAGTAGGATTTTGCTACTGCACCGAACATTTGTTGTGGTGACTTACAGCTGGACAGATTTTCTATGAAATCATGATGGTTATGTTCACAGAACTTTATCCAACCTGGTGAACATGAGGTTATAAGAGGAAGTTTACCGCCATTGTTTAGTCTGCCAAGCAGCTCTGTTCCTTCTTCTAATATTGTTAAGTCAGCACTAAAGTTTGTATCAAAAACCTTATCAAAGCCCAATCTCTTAAGTGCTGCTATCATTTTACCTTCTACATTTGTACCAACAGGCATACCAAACTCTTCACCTAATGCAACTCTAACTGCAGGTGCAGTTTGAACTACTACATGAAGCTTTTCGTTGCCTAAAGCACTCCATACTTTTTCCGTATCATCTTTTTCTCTTAATGCTCCTACAGGACAAATCTTAATACATTGTCCGCAATTGATACAATTTACATCACCCAAACTCTTATCGAAGGATGTTGTAACAGTGGTTTTAACACCTCTTCTTGCAAAGTCAATTGCGCCAGTTCCTTGTACCTTCTTACATACGCTTACACATCTTCCGCAAAGTATGCACTTGTTTTGATCTCTTACAATTGCTGGTGATGTTTCATCAACCTGATAATGTAGATTTGAACTATCATAAGGTATTTCACCAACGCCCATTTCTTCTGAAAGCTTTTGAAGTTCACAGCTTAAGTTTCTTGAACAAGTCAGACATTCTCTCTCATGTCTTGCAAGTATGAGCTCCATAATTCCTTTTCTTGCTTCTCTAACCTTTGGTGAAGATGTTTTAATTGTCATACCCTCTGCAACAGGCAATACGCAGGAAGCTTGCAGTGCTCTAGCCCCTTGAACTTCAACTACACATACTCTGCAAGCACCAACAGCATTTAGGCCCTTAAGATGACATAGTGTAGGAATGTCAATGTTTAAAGACTTCGCAGCCTCTAAAACAGTCGTTCCACTTGGCACCTGAGTTTTAATACCGTCAATTGTGATATTAACCATTTCCATTCTATTGATCCCCCTATTTTATAAATTCCTTAAACTAGAATCGTTATTTAATTTTTTATTTACAGTGACATATTTGAATGCTAAAAAAATAACAAATTATAATACAACTTTTGCTGATATGTGACATGAATCACTGATTATTTCGCTTTTATTGTTATAATATTAATATAAAAGCTCACAATTACATAATAACCAAAGTGCTCGAGATTGTCAATAAAATAACACATTAAAATTGCCCATTTCGGAACATACGGAATATAATAAATTTTCTAAATATTCCGTATAATAATTGTTTTCTATTAATAAATTTTATTGATGTTTATAAAAACCATTTAAAAAATAAAACATAAGGTTTATAATAGAATTATAGTATGTCGAATATTTAACAATCAAGTAAAACAATATGGAAATAGCACTATAGATATCAATTGATGCAGTATTGATTCAGCCTACCTTATAAAAACAAAGGCAAAAGAATATCCAATATGCAATTAAAAGGAGAAAACAAATGAAAGATAACATTCAAGAAGTTCATGCCATTTGCAAAAAGGCTCTGACGGATGGCAGCTTAAGCAAAGATGAGATTTTGGTATTGCTTAACTGTCCCGAAGAACATTCAGATATCATTTTTCAAACTGCTGATGCAGTAAGAAAAAAAGAAGTTGGAGATCAGGTGCATTTAAGAGGTCTCATCGAATTCTCCAACTATTGCAAAAAAAATTGCGAATACTGTGGCATTAGAGGTAAAAATAAGAATATTGAACGCTACCGTCTTAATAAGGAAGAAATTCTGCAAACAGCACTTCGTGCTGAGTCTCTCGGCTATAGATCTGTAGTAATGCAGTCTGGTGAAGATCCTTATTTTACTGCCGAAGTACTAGCAGATATTATTTCTACCATAAAAGCGCACACTGATTTGGCAATCACAATGTCTGCAGGGGAATTTACCTATGAGGAGTATAAGACAATAAAGGAAGCTGGCGCAGACAGATACTTACTGCGTTTTGAAACCTCCAGTGAGGAGCTGTACAAAAAACTGCATCCTGATTCTGAATTTAGCCAAAGAATGGAATGTCTTCATATGTTAAGTGATCTTGGCTACCAAGTGGGCAGCGGTTTTATGGTAGGACTCCCTGGAGAAACACCAGAGATATTAGCAGACAATTTGCTGCTGCTGCAGAAATTAGATTTAGACATGGCAGGCATTGGGCCATTTTTACCAAATTCAGATACCAATTTGGCTGGAGCAGCTGGTGGTACTTTGATAAATAGCTTAAAGGCTGTAGCCTTAGCAAGATTGCTGCTGAGGAATGCCCACATTCCCGCTACAACAGCAATGGGCTCTCTAGACCCAAAGGGAAGAGAAAAAGCTCTGCAATCCGGCGCAAACGTAGTCATGCCAAATGTTACTCCTGAGGAGTTTAGAGAAATGTATCAGCTTTATCCAAACAAGATCTGTTTAAGAGATGATCCTGCACATTGCAGAAAATGCATTACGGGTAAAATACAAGGTTTGGGCAGGACAGTTAGCAATGAGCATGGACACTCACTAAAAATCAAAAAGGGGTATTAAATATGAATATGAAATCCGAAAGACAAGTTGCAGACTTTATTAAGGAAGATGAAATACAGGAAATTCTAAATAGCACCCAAAATGCTACTAAGTCAGAACTGGAATCCATCATAGAAAAAGCTGAGAATGCTCTGGGCTTAACCCCTATTGAAGTAGCGAAGCTTTTGAATGCAGACGACAAAGATATTGTAAATAAAATCTTCAAGGCCGCTCATACAATCAAAGAAAAGATCTATGGCAAGAGAGTTGTCATATTTGCACCACTTTATGTAAGCAACTATTGTGTAAATGCATGCACATACTGCGGGTATGGCTGCAATACGAATATATTCCGCAAAAAGCTTACTACAGAAGAATTGATAAATGAGGTCAAGATTCTTGAATCTATGGGTCATAAGAGGATTGCCTTGGAGGCAGGAGAAGATCCTGTAAATTGCGATATTGACTATATAACAGAAGCCATAAAAACCATATACAGCATTAAATTTGAAAACGGCAGCATCAGGAGAATCAATGTAAACATTGCAGCCACTACAGTTGAAAATTACAAAAAGCTAAAGCAAGCTGACATAGGCACATATATTTTATTCCAAGAAACATACCACAGAGAAACCTACCAAGCAATGCATCCAAAGGGACCAAAGCATGACTATGACTACCATACAACAGCTTTTGACAGAGCAATGGAAGCGGGCATAGACGATGTTGGCTCAGGTGTTCTATTTGGACTATATGACTATAAATTTGAAGTCTTAGCCCTACTCTTCCACGCGCAGCATTTGGAAGAAAAATTCGGCTGCGGTCCTCACACCATATCAGTACCTAGACTAAAACCTGCAGAGGGCATGAATATAGAAGATTACCCCTATCTGCTAACCGATGACCAATTTAAGAAGATTGTAGCCATTTTAAGATTGGCTGTTCCTTATACAGGCATCATACTATCAACTAGAGAATCAGCAGCTACAAGAGATGAAGTAATTCACTACGGAGTCTCCCAAGTAAGTGCAGGCTCCTGTACAGGGGTAGGTGGCTACAAAAATGAATATGAGACTCATGAAAACTGCAATACATCACAGTTTAATGTTGAGGACCATAGAAGTCCTGATGAGGTAATTCAGAGTCTGTGCAGTTCAGGTTATATCCCAAGCTATTGCACCGCCTGCTACAGACAAGGCAGAACCGGGGACCGCTTTATGCAGCTTGCAAAAACAGGCAATATCCATAATGTCTGCCAGCCGAATGCCATAATGACCTTCCAAGAGTATCTTTTGGACTATGCTTCAGAGGAGACTAAAAAAGCTGGCGAAGAAACCATTCAAAAGCATTTAAAAGAAATAGGCGACGAGAAAATTAAAAAGCTCACAGAAGAAAGATTGGAAGAAATAAAAAAAGGCAAAAGAGATTTATATCTATAAGGAGGCCTCCCATGTTAGATACCCCTAGAAGTGTCAGACTTCACATCGCTATATTTGGCAAAAGAAATGCAGGAAAGTCCAGCCTAATCAATGCCATAACCAATCAAGAGCTGGCAGTTGTATCTCCTATCGCAGGTACAACCACTGACCCGGTATTTAAATCTATGGAGATTTCACCTTTAGGACCTGTAACTCTTATTGATACAGCAGGCATAGATGACGAAGGCGAGTTAGGTGAGCTAAGAGTAAAAAAGACAAAGCAGGTATTGGCAAAAACAGATTTGCTGGTTCTTACCATCGCCGCTGACGATATGCCTAACCAGTGGGATTCGATGATTTTGGAAGAGGCTGAAAAACGCTGCATTCCTATCATCGGGGTTATTAGTAAGATTGATATTGCAAAGGGTCAAGAAGCGGCAAGTTGGTTTGAAAGCAAAAAACTTCCCTATGCTCTTGTCAACTCAAATACAAGAGAGGGAATTGAAAAGCTGAAAGACCTTATAACAGCACATTCTCCAAAGGACTTTTTACCAGAATCCATCGTCGGTGATTTAATTAAGCAAAATGATATTGTAATACTTGTAACCCCAGTGGATGCAGGTGCCCCAAAATCTAGATTGATTCTGCCTCAGGTTCAGGTGCTCCGAGACGCATTGGATGCAAGAGCCTGCGTAATGGTTGTTACCGAACACGAGCTGAAAACTGCATTAGATTCCTTGAAGCAGCCACCGCGACTTGTTATTACTGATTCTCAAGCCTTTGACTTTGTATCTAAGGTTGTACCGGCAGATGTGCCCCTTACATCCTTCTCCATACTTTTCGCCCGATACAAGGGAGATTTAAGAGAATTTCTAAATGGAATCAAAGCAATTGATTCTTTGATAGAAGGTGACAAGGTTTTAATCGCCGAGGCTTGCACCCATTTTCCTAGTCACGAGGACATCGGAAGGGTAAAGATACCCAAATGGCTGGAAACCAAGGTGGGCGGCAAGCTGGACTTCACTTGGGTAGTTGGAAGTGACTTTCCTGATAACCTTGCTGATTTTAAACTAGTTGTACACTGTGGGGCTTGTATGATAAATAGAACTGAAGTATTAGCTAGACTTGAAAAGTGTAAGGAACTAGGTGTTCCAGTTGTGAACTATGGTGTAATGATCGGATATGTAACAGGCATATTAAATCGAGTTGTAAAACCCTTAGAAAA
>JAQSYB010000060.1 GCA_029256365.1 Clostridia bacterium | reverse complement strand
GTTTAAAAAGGCTGCCTTGTTTTGTACAGCAGGAGGAAATGTGAACGATAAGGCTTGGCAAGACTTAGAAGCCTTATGCGGAATTAAGCCTGAATTCACCTTAGGCTTCTCTAGAAAAGCTATCAAAGAAAAAACTTATATTAGCTCCATAGAAAAACTATAACAAAATGGGTTGGTGTTTCCTGACCCTTTTGCCATAGGTAAAATGACGAGTTTGCTAACCCGTGGAAGAGGAAGTGTCCTATACCACGGGTCATTTTATTTAGATTTTATATACATATTATTCTTATTGTCAATTTTTTCTAAGGTTTTTTGAACTATGATTGGCATAGCAGAAACTACTAAATTGTCAGTTGGAACACACAGCTTATCTGTGTGGCTTTCTATATAGTTACAATGAATAACTTTATAAACAAATCAGCCAACATAGTTTTCCAAGAAGCACAGTGGTGAAATTTGTTGAATTACATAGAACTCTGTGATAGTGTAGGATTAGATTATCTTTGGCAAAAATATGGTTTTTCTGCTAACGAGGGGGATGCAAAATTGTCTTTACTTAAGTCTAAAAAGCTAGCCATTATAAGTACATTTGTTTATGTAATAGCTTATTATTTGTGGATTATTTTGAATCAAGGTAACAAAAGGAGTTTAATTGTTGGTGCCAATATATTTCAGACCATGGCTCCCATTATAGGGTGTATCCTGTTGTTTATAACCTATAAAAAGATAGAAGCTTCCGAAAAAAGCTTTTGGCTGTTTATGGGGCTTGGAACACTTTGCTATGCATTAAATATGCTTGTTTGGGATTATTATGAAATCATACTGCAAAGACCAAATACTTTTTACTTGGGTACCATTTTGTGTTTTTCACTAATGTATTTGTTTTATTTAATTGCTATTCTTGGGAAAATATATAAAGGGCGAAGCTTTTACAAGGGCTTTCATTCAGTATTGGATGCACTTATTGTAATGAGTGCTTTAGTTACCATAAGCTACAACTTTGTCATTAGTCCTGTACTGCAGTATTCCTATAAAAATTCCTTGGGCTTAGCTCTAACGTTTATATGCAGCCCTGTTTTAGATTTGATTCTTCTATTTGGTGTACTATACTTATATTTCACTTCAGCTGAAGTTCTATACTATAAAGTGTATATGCTCCTATCCTGGGGAATGTTTATGTTGTCTCTTGCAGATTCAGGATATTTATACTTACTACTGAAAGGTACTTATCGTACCGGAAGCTTTTATGATCCCTTATGGTCTTTTGGCTATATAGCTGTTGGCATTGCAGGTATATACGCATTGCATATAAAACAATCAAATGTACAGAATGCTAAAATCAGCTCTAAGATGAGTATTTTCAATACAAGTTCCCCATATATCCTTGTTATGATTTTTATAGCTGTTGAATTAATTTATTCACATGGCAGCATTACTGCAGGGATGGTTATTACAAGCATGCTTGTTATTATAAAGCAATTTCTTGTTATTATTGATAACAAAAATCTGCTGCAGGATATTTCAGTTTTAAATTATGAGCTTGAAGATAAAGTCAAAAGGCGTACCAGGGAATTAGAAGAAAGCCAGCAGCGATATAAATCACTATTTGAGCAAAATTCTTCTGCCGTATACTCCTTAGATCTTGAAGGAAAGATTACAAGTATAAATTCTGCCTGTGAAAAATTAATAGGCTACCCTTCAGAAGAGATTCTAGATACCTCGGTCTTTGATTTACTGGATAAGGAAGGTAAGGAAATTTCACTTTCTTATTTTAGTCGTGTAGTTGATGAGGGTTCCCAAACCTTCGAAATCCCATTTACTACCAAGGATAAAACAAAACTGGAGCTTGAGGTTACAGGCGTTCCAATTAAAGTAGATAATGTGGTTATTGGCATGTATGGTATTATAAAAGATATTACTGAGAATAAAAAAAGCCGTCAGAAAATTCATCATATGGCCTTTCACGATTCGCTGACAGGTTTACCTAACAGAAGGTTATTTCAAAATACCCTTGAGCAGTTACTGGCAGACTTGAAGAACACCTCATTAAAGGCTGCTGTTATGTATATTGATCTTGACAGATTTAAAGGTATTAACGATACCTTAGGCCATGAGATGGGTGACCAGCTTCTAGTTGCTGTGTCTAACCGATTAAAGAACTGCCTCAGAAATACTGATTTGATAGCCAGACAAGGCGGAGATGAATTTACTGTGCTACTGCCAAATCTGATTTCTAAATCTGATGCTGCTACCGTGGCAGAAAAGATTATTAATGCTTTAAATGAAGCTTTTTTAATAAATGAACAGGAGCTAGCTGTAAGCGGCAGCATTGGAATTGCAATTTTCCCTGAGGACGGCAAAGATTCAGTAACTCTTATGAAAAACGCAGATGCTGCTATGTACAGGGTAAAGGACGAAGGTAAAAACGGCTATCAGTTATATACCTCTGAAATTAATGAAATTGCAGCTAAAAAATTTACGCTGGAAAAGAATCTTAAACAGGCTCTTAAACAAAATGAACTACTTTTATACTATCAACCTCAAGTTGATGTAAGAAGTAATAAAATTATAGGTGCTGAAGCGCTAGTCCGATGGAAACATCCAAAGCTAGGACTTATTTCGCCAGGTGAATTTATCCCCTTAGCAGAAGAAACTGGTTTAATACTGCCTATGAGTGAATGGATATTAAAAACTGCCTGCAGCCAAATGAAACTGTGGCTTAATAAAGGCTATGAGCTTCCAAAAATCGGAGTGAATATATCTCCAAAGCAATTTCAGCTTAATAATTTTATTGAAACAATCTCAGGTATACTAAAAGATACTGGTTTAAAGGGAGAGTACTTAGACTTTGAAATTACCGAGAGCATCGCTATGCAAAAGGAAAATGAAGTGATTTCTAAAATACTGGAACTTAGGCGTATGGGCTCAACTGTTTCTATTGATGATTTTGGAACAGGCTATTCTTCACTAAGCTATCTTAAGAAATTCCCTATAACCACCTTGAAGATTGCTCAACAATTTGTAAGTGAAATACAGAGCGACTCTGATGAAGAAGCTATTGTTTCTGCCATTATTGCTATGGCTAAGAATTTGAACTTAAATATTATTGCAGAAGGTGTGGAAACAGAAGCCCATGTAAAATTCCTAGGCAATCAAAATTGCCACATTATGCAGGGTTATTTCTTCAACAGACCCATGCCTGCTGAAGAGTTTGAGGAAATCTTAAGAAAAAGTTGATCTTGCAAAAGAATTCACCGCAAGAAGATTTATTAATAAGGGACAATGGCGTCAGTTACCATTGTCCCTTTCTATATCTATTTGAATATATTTATTCTCTACTGCAGTTTGCTGTAAAACATTAATTATTCCTTCCAACCTGCTACCCTACATAAATACTAGCGAATTCCTCACAATATGCCGACAACTCCTCGGCTTTTCCCCAGCCTGCCACATGGCCATTTTTCATAAAGATAATTTTATCCGCCCGCTGCAGTACATGCCTTTTATTTGATGCGATGATGCAGGCAAATTTTCTTTTAGCAATATTTTTCTCAAAACGGCTCCAGAATTCCTTTTCCGTTTCAGTATCAATTGCGCTGGTGCTATCATCCATCACATATAGCTCGGCATCATGGAGGAACATTCTTGCCAAGGCAAGTCTTTGCCTCTGGCCTCCTGAAAGCCTGCTGCCGCCACTGCCTGCCTGAGTATGAAGTCCGTTTTCCATTTCAGAAACCTCCTCTTCAAGCACCGCGTTGTACAGTGCCTGGCTGATTTCCTCCTCACAAGGATCTTTGCCAAGAAGCAGATTCTCACCTATGGTATGGCTGTACATTTTCCCATTCTGCGGTGTGTATGCCACATTAGGGGGAATGAAAAACTCCTTGTGTTGCTTTATCTCCCTGCCGTTCCAGATAACCTTCCCCGAATCCTTTGGAGTTACACCCATTAAAACATTCAGCAAAGTGGATTTTCCCGAACCTACACCCCCTGCCACAGCAAGAACCTCTCCCGGCTTCAAGGTAAAGCTTACATCATATATTCCATTTCTATCATCATGACCAAAGGTAAGATTTTTCACCTGAAGCTCCTTCAGAGGTGTTCTTTCCATAGTTTCGTATTGGAACTTTTCCATTGCCTTAAAAGCACTTAACTCACAATGTGAAGTTAGTTCATTTTCGCTTTCTTCCCCAACAAGTTCAATAATGCGGTCATATGACACCTCTGCCTGTTTTCTTAAGGACACCAGCTCCACAATCCTGTCCACGCAGCTTGCAAGAGTTCCAAGATAAATAACAAACATGCTGAAGTCCCCTATTGGAAACTCTCCCCGCATCATACTCCTGGCAACAACCAGCATCATAACAGCAGTGCCTATATATACAGTACTGCTAAGTACAGCCTGCAGACTTGACTCGAACAGTGTATCCTTCAGCACAGCACCAAGCCTGATGGTATTAAGCTTTTCATAATGCTTCAAAACACTATCCTGTGAGTTTGAAATTTTAATTGTCTGAACAAGATTTGCAGTGTCGCTGATGGTCTCGCTGACCTTTGAATGAATTTCACGATTAACCTTTCGGTTTCCCTTAATCTTCTTTGATGCAGTATTGATTATCAGTATGGCCAGCGACAGTGGGATAAATATATAGATAGTTACTTTCCAGTTGATTATTAAAAGCGATGCCATGGCAATCAGCGAATATACCACAAAGCCTGAAACTTCCGATAAAAGTTGAGAGGGAAAAGCACAGGCGGGCACATCGTCATCAAGTATCTCAAAGGCCTTTTCTGACCTGCCGGCCATATTTTTGATATTGTCTTTCTTATATATAATTTTCAGAATATTGTTTCTCAGAATATTTTCATAATGAAAATCCTGAATTCTATCCATCAAAGCACAGGCAGTGATGGCAGCCATTCTTATCAAGGAAACTCCAAGGACTCCAGCAAAAAATATGGTAACTTGAGGCAGCACGCTTTTACCGCCCGCTGTGTCGCCTGCAACAGTATTCAGAACCTCACGAACAAAATACGCCAGTGCTGCACTGTAGGAAAAAATCACTATATTAAGTAGCACGCTGACAATGAACATCCACGGCTTGTATATTAGTAAACGTATAAAAACCTTATGATACCCATTCTTCTTCATCCATCCCCACCTCCTTGTTCAGCTCCATTACCTTGCACAGGTTGTAAAACCTGCTAGATTCATCTTTTTCTAGTTCTTCTTTTCTTCCGTATTCGACTATTTTTCCATCCTTCAGTATCATTATGCTGTCGCTCCATCTCAGTGCTGTAATCTTATGAGCAATGGCAAAAACTGTTCTGTTTTGAGTTAGAATATCAAGGGCAGCCATGATTCTCTGTTCAGTGGCAAAATCCAGCCGTGAGGAAATCTCATCCAGAATAATAATAGCTGGATCTTTTAAGAATAGGCGTACTATTGAAATAAGCTGAGCCTCACCTGCAGACAGATTGTTTTCTCCCATTTCCAGATAAGTATCAAGCCCTTCAGGAAACTTTTCAAGCCACTTAGCTAGTCCCATATGATTTATAGCATCAAGTATGTCACTGTCTGAAAAATCCTCATTATATAGTGTGATGTTGTCTCTAAGGGTTCCATGTAAGAACTGAACCTCCTGGGTACAGTAGGCAATCGAATGGCGCAGGCTCTCTCCCTTCAGCTCCCTTACACTAACTCCGTTTAGCAGTATCTCCCCCTGTTTAAACTCACACAACCTGGCAACAAGTTTAGCCAGTGTGGTTTTCCCAGAACCCGTCTCTCCCATGACACCCAGTCTTTCCCCAGGCTTCAGTTCAAAAGAGATTCCATGAAGCACCTCCTTATCCTCAGAATAGCCAAAACTTAAATCTTTTACCCTAAGTGTAAGATTTTTACCCTCAGTTTCTAAGGTGCCCTCAGTAATTGAACTCTCAATATCCAGCATTTCCTTCACCCTTATAAGCCCTGCCTTTGAAGTTTGAAGAACGCTGAGATAATTTCTAAAATCCTGAAGACGATCAAATATCAATCCCGAGTAAGTATGAATAAGATATACCGTTCCCAGTGTGATTAGACCATTGTCCCAAAGCACAACAGCAATACCCAATGAAAGAACAATAACCACAGAATTGAGAGCCGTTGATGCACTCCAGAGTCTTGAATACATCATTCCCGCGGGCAAGCCTTCCTTAAATCTCTTTTTCATTGCCTCATTAAAGCCGTGAAGAGAATATTTCTCTGCTGCGTTTGTGCGTATCTCAACAATGTTGTCGATTTTTTCCTTCATTATTCCATTAAATTTAGATATGGCTGCAGAACGCCTTACATACAATTTAGTGCCGTAATCCTGTATAGCCTT
Organism: Clostridia bacterium; assembly: GCA_029256365.1. Taxonomy (GTDB): domain Bacteria; phylum Bacillota; class Clostridia; order Lutisporales; family Lutisporaceae; genus GWB2-37-7. Next base: position 4,632 of record JAQSYB010000060.1, on the reverse strand, counting down.
GAAGATCCAAACAGCAGCTATACTAAAAAGCAGCATTGCAATAGCAATAACCAGATTTTTCACTGCCAAAACTATGAGAATGCCCACCATAAGCAGTGTACTTCCCACAAGCTTGAAAATCAGCATATAAAAATAGGAAAAAAGCCCTTCTACATCTTCATCCAATCTTGTTATCATTTCGCCGCTGGTCCACTTGTCATGATGCTCCATATCGATTTTTAGAAAGTGGGCCATTACATCCTTTCTGAAGGAATTGGTAATCTTCCAGCCAAAGCTCTTTGCAAAATATGTCTCGCATACGCCCCCAGCCATATTTAGAATTATAAAGAACATGTATATGAAAACTATCAAACTAATATACTCCAGAGCTTTTCCAGATACAGCTGAATCAATAAAATAGCTCAGCACCTGGGGTGAAACAATCTGAAGCACAATATTTCCAATAAAAAACACTGCCAACAAAGTTATGGATTTTCTTTGACCTTTCAGATATTTTAATAGAAATGAACCAAAATATTTTTTGTTTCTCATGCTACCCCTCCATTCTGCCCTTGATAGGTTTAATAACTTCTTATTTTTATATTCCTTACTGCAAACTTACTACTTCATGGTTTCTTAAATGAATATATTCTCAATATCATTTTAATGCTGCTATGCCCTTAAACGAAAGGTAAAAAATATTTCTACATAATTCTTTACACAAAAAAAACTGCCACTGAAGATACAGTAGCAGCTTATCTTATATGTTATTTGCCTCTAGAGTTGCCTCTTATTGATTTCTTTGGTGTTGGGGCTGCAGTTTTATTCTCAGACTTTGTTACCTGCCCGTTTGCAGCTTTGCTGTTGTTTGATTGAAAAACAGGTTTATTTTTAGCCATGATATCCCTCCTTATCACATGTATATTATCTACCGCTATATGAAAACCACCACAAGGTTTATATAGTCACCTTGCTGACTATAACTAAGCCATTGTTTACATTTTACCACATGTTCAGCATAAATAAACTATATAAGTTATTTTCAGGTCATTATAGGTAAGTTCCATAGACTTTCAATATATAGTATTAGTTATACACATTATGCACAATATATTGTTGATAACTTTTTTCAAATGAAAAACAGCAAGGAACTCTTAATATATTTGCCTTTTGCTTTTAATAATCAAGGTACATGCAATAGCACATAGAGCAATAGTAATCAAAAGAGGTAGAAGCCCCTTAAAATCTAGAATATTTGTTTTCATCATCTCAAACCCCCAAGTCGCTGGGAACAACTTACCAGCAGCTGCAAGAGACTTTGGTAGCATCTCTGCAGGAAACATTATGCCAGAAAGCATAAGAGAAGGTAGAAATATGAACTGTGCTGCCATTGCAAGCTTTGATGCCGACTTAATCACAAGGCCCAAAACAGCACCAACACTTAAACTTGTAATGATGAAATTTGCTACTATTGCAAAATGCACTGCTGTATTTATAGGTTGGGACGTATTGAAGACAAGTGGCGCAGCAAAATAAATTATCGTGCTCATTATAATAAGATGCACAAAGGCTGAAATCAAGTTTGTTATAAGCGGAATATGCATTGGAATACCGCCTATTTGATATGCCTTTTTTACTTTGCTTCCATAGGTTTCTGAAATCGGGATTGGAGCACCTAAAATCGCACCCATTGTTACACCAAAAATGGTCATGGAGTAAATCAGTGTAGATTTTGTTTCCGGCATTATTGAGGTAAATATTTTTCCCATAAATCCAAAGAATACAAGCGGCACCACATAATATGTGAGCAGAACTCCCTTGTTTCTTATGTCAAGCTTCCACTGAAGCAGTATACCATATAAAAATGCTCCCATTACTTACCCTCCTTTGCAATACCCAAAAAACTCTCTTCTAAGGATTGATGGACAATTCTGATATCCACTACAGGATTAGATGAATTTTTAAGAAAGTTAAGCAGCTCTATCAGACTATCACCTATGTTAGATGTTATGAAGGTAGTGTACTCACTATCTGTTCCTGTAAAGGTGGAATGAATGAAATCAGTCTTTTCCAAAGGCTTGCTAGTTTTAATCTGCAGGCTGATCTTTGAATGCATCTCTGCAGTAAGCTCTCTAGAAGTACCGATAAAAACTATTCTGCCATCCTTTAATATTGCTATCCTGTCACATAAGCTTTCAACTTCAGCCATATCATGACTTGATAGAAGGATTGTCTTACCCATGCTCTTAAGTTTTCTAATTTGGCCGTGAAGTGCTGCCCTCCCCTCTACATCAAGTCCAGCAGTTGGTTCATCAAGAAAAATAATGTCTGGGCTGCCAATCAGTGCAAGTGCAAGATGCAGACGTCTTTTTTGTCCTGTAGACATTTGACAGTATTGCTTATTTTTTATTTCTGATAATCCAAGGCTTTCAAAAATTGATAAATCTATATTTGCCTTATTCCATTTACAAAAGTAAGTGAATGCCTCAATGGCTTTTATATTTTCTGGTAAGGAAGATGATTGGATCTGTACCCCGAAGCTGCCATCAATTGAGATTTTACCGCTTTGATATTTGAGAAGACCTTCAATACACTCAAGTGTGGTTGTTTTGCCAGCTCCATTTATGCCCAGAAGTGCAAAGACTTCGCCTTTGTTTACATTAAAGGATATTCCTTTAATAGCGGTATTTTGCCCATAGCTCTTTATGAGATTTTCAACCTTTATTGCTGTTGACATTATAATCCTCCTTTATAAACAACTTAAAATTTATTATTCTACAGAAGCTGTTTCTGCTTATATTCTCTTAGCTTATCATTCATCTTTACTAAGCTTTGCCATACTAAAAGCACAGGAATACTGCCACTCCCCTCTGAAAATGTATATACGATTGTAATGAATAGAACCGAAACGGTAAAAGAAATTAATATCCCTAGAAAAAAATCTGATAATATCTTCCTTATCATAAAAACACCCCCTAAAAGTCTAGCTTTTGCCTAAGCCTGGAAACATATTGACGAGAAATAATTATCTTTTCCCCGTTTTGGAGCTCTGCTTCAATCTTGCCGTTTAGTAGTGGAGAAACACTTTCAACCTTCATAAGATTTAATATTATTGATTTGCTGACTCGTATAATACTGGTACCCTCGAACCTCTCTTCAAGAGCATATAGCTTTAAATTAGTTTCATATACACTATCCAATGTATATATAAAAACTTTCTCATCTACCGTATCAAAGTATAAAATATCCTCAAGCTTTAGAAAGTAGGTTTTATTGTCTTTTCTTCCGCTTATAGAGGAGCCATAAAGACGGATTGTGGATATAAGGTTTTCCAGTCTTTCATCAACACTATGACATTTAATATTTATTTCAACGTCATTAAAGTCCTCTAACTGTTCAATAGTTATTCTCAAACCCTTCCCCCCTATTTGAATTTATGTAAAATTTATCCTATAATTATATAATACAGAATTGGATATGAGGCTTCAATAAGCTTTCGGTTTGTTGCGAGTTTAAAGGGTTAAGTTGCATTGTATAAAAAAAGAGGACAAAATCAATTCACCCTTAAAATATTTACTCATTATCAAATTATGAAGTTTATATAATGAATTATAAGAAGCTGAAATGAGGTAGATTAAGAGTGAAAAATATATTTCAGGACGGGAATAGTATACCAATTGAAGTTCTACTTAACGGTGCAATAAATGAATATTTAAGCAATAATGAGTCCCAATTAAAGAAGCTTAAGAAAGTATCCTTTATAAAAAAGATTAGAAATAAAAGAGCACTCAAAGGATTATCAGAAAAACTTATGAATAACTTAGAGCCTTACAAAACTGAGCTTCAGGAGAAGTTAAACTCCAAGCCTGATTTTAGTTCCCCTGAAGTGAAAATGGTGAAGTCTATTGTTACTGATTTTATTCTGGAAGTGGATAAAAGAAAACTTGTTTTTGACAGACCTTTTTTAAACTTTTTTCTAGAACAGGGATATCTTGAAGTAGCCCAGGAATTCATTACACGTGCAAGAAAGGAAGACTCTGAATTAAAGTATGAAGAAATATTTCAGGCCATGCGAAATGTCTGGATTATGAACAGTCTTCAAATTTTCTGGGGATTGCCCCTTGAAATGACTCCTTCTGTTTATGCTTACAGCATGCTGTATCCTTATACAGATAATTTTCTTGACAATCCTGAGGTTAATGGTGAAGAAAAGATAAAATTCAATCAAAGACTGTCTAAAGTTTTAAATGGAGAAAAACTAACTCCCACAAACTTCATTGAAGAAAAGGTATTTTCTCTTGTAGATCAAATCGAGTCTCAATACTCCAGAGATAGATTCCCTGAGGTTTTTGATAGTCTAAGGCTTATCCAGGAAGCCCAGACTGAAAGTATAAAACAGGATAAGGATGAACTGCTTGCCTATGATGAAATACTACCTATAAGCTTTTTTAAAGGCGGCACTTCTGTTCTTGCAGACGCTTTTCTGGTTAAAGGAACTCTAACTATAAAGGAAATGAATTTTGCCTTTGCATACGGGAGCTTTCTTCAACTTCTCGATGACCTCCAGGATGCGGTGGCTGATAAAAGAGACAATCATCAAACTCTATTCAGCATTGGAAATAATAGTGAACTAATTGATAATGAAGTTAGAAG
>JAQSYB010000059.1 GCA_029256365.1 Clostridia bacterium | reverse complement strand
TCATTTCTATCCATCATTTTTATGAAGTCATCAAAACCCTTATGAATTCCAAAGGATCTTATAAAATCACAGCCTGTACCTCTTGATAAAACAGCTAGTTTCGCAGCTTCGTTTATAGGTCGATCCTTTTCAAAAAATCCATTTACAACTTCGTTCATCGTGCCGTCACCACCGACACTAACAACTAAGTCATATCCACTCTTCAAAACCTCACGAGTAATGATGGTGGCATGCTCCGGATATTCCGTAAAAGCCCAATCAAACTTGTAGCCTTTTTCCTTCAGCTGTTTCTCGAAATTCGGCCATTCTTTTACTGTTTTTTTGCCTGCTGATACTGGATTAACCACAAAGAATACTTTTGTATCCAATTTGCTCCCCCCCTATAGGCATCAGAAAATGCCTTGATACAATCAAGGCATATCTATAGTAGTATATCACTATTTGTCAAGAAACTAAAGAAATTGTTTTAAAACCTGTTATATTTCCATAATAATTGGCAATATCATTGGGTTTCTCTTTGTTTTCAAATATATAAATTCTTTTAAGCTGTCTTTGACTTGGGACTTTATAGTTCCCCACTCTGTAATTTGCTTTTCTTCACATTTAGACAAAGCTTCCTTAATCTTCAATTTTGCATCATCCATTAAATCTTCAGATTCTCTCACATACACAAATCCTCTTGAAATAATGTCTGGACCCGCTACAACTTGGCCGGATTCCTTACTAATTGTTACAACTATGACGATTAATCCATCCTGAGAAAGATGTTTTCTATCACGGAGTACGATATTTCCTACATCTCCGACGCCTAAGCCATCAACCAATACCTTGCCTGCTGTTACTGTACCATTGGTCTTAGCGGAATCTCTAGAAAGCTCTAATACAGATCCATTGTCTAAAATAAATATATTATCTTTTTCTATCCCCATTTTTTCTGCAAGCTTTGCATGCATTTTCAGATGCTTATACTCACCATGAACAGGTATAAAGAACTTCGGTTTCACAAGCGCCTGCATGAGCTTTAATTCCTCTTGGCAAGCGTGACCTGAAACATGTATGTCTGCCAAAGATTCATATATTACATCTGCGCCTTTTTTGAACAACTGGTTTATTACTCTTGTGACCAGCTTTTCATTGCCTGGTATGGGTGTTGCTGAAATAATTACCCTGTCATTTGGCATGATATCAACTTTTCTATGATCAGAGGATGCCATGCGTGACAGTGCCGACATTGCTTCACCTTGACTGCCTGTCGTAATAATTGTTACCTTATCATGAGGATACTTATCGATAAGGTCTATATCAATCAAAACTCCATCTGGTATATTCATGTAACCAAGCTCCGAAGCTACACCCAAGACATTGATCATGCTTCTTCCAACAACAGCTACTTTTCTACCAAACATGACAGAAGCATTAATCGCTTGCTGTACTCTATGAATATTGGATGCAAAGGTTGCGATAATAATTCTTCCTTTAAAATCCCTAAATAAATCTATAAAAGTTCCACCGACGGTGCTTTCTGACATTGTATAGCCAGGTCTCTCCACATTTGTACTGTCTGACAACAGTGCTAGGACCCCCTGCTTGCCTAATTCTGCCAATCTGTGCAAATCCATTCTTTCTCCATCAATGGGATTGTAGTCAATCTTGAAATCTCCTGTATGAACAATAACGCCTACAGGCGTATGAATTGCCATTGCCACAGAATCTGCAATGCTGTGGTTTGTTTTGATAAACTCTACTTCAAACTCACCTATTTGTATTTTATCCTTTGGTTGAATCGTAATAAGCTCAACCGAACTGAGCAGTCCATGCTCCTTAAGCTTATTTCCAACCAATCCCAAGGTTAATTTTGTACCATAAACAGGTACGTTTACTTGTGGAATTACGTAAGGCAGCGCCCCAATGTGGTCCTCATGTCCATGAGTTAGTAATATTGCCTTTACTTTCTCCCGATTCTTTACTAGATAAGAAACATCTGGTATAACCAAATCTATACCTAGCATTTCTTCATCTGGAAACATCAATCCACAATCAATTACAATAATTGTTTCTTTATACTCTATAGCCATCATGTTCTTGCCGATTTCCTGCAGTCCGCCCAAGGGAATCAGCTTCACTTTAGCTTTGCCTTTTGCCAATTGTATCAATCCTTTCAATTAAAATCCGTTCCTAGTCGGCATATATATTATACAGTATTTTTGATATTATGTAACTAAAATTTGTATACAGGGTCAAATTTTGCTATATATAGCCCCATCTTCGGATGCAAACTTATCTTTATTTTTGGTAATGCGCCGAAAACCTATACCTATATTTAAATGTATTCAAAAAAAAGGATACACATAAGCGTATCCTTTACAGCACATCATTATTCATTCTGTTACTTACATAGGCTGCAGTAACCGAAAAACTTTACATTGTGGTCGGTAATGGAAAAACTATACTTGTTCTCAACCTGTGTTTCGAGCTGCTCTAGAAGATCCTCTTCCACTTCAATTACCTTGCCGCATTTTTTGCATACAAGATGATGATGTTGATGATCTTCATTTTGCGTCATTTCGTAACGTATCCTGCCGTCATCAAAGTTATGCTTATAAACGAGACCTAGCTCATCTAATACTTGCATCGTGCGATAGACAGTTGCCAATCCGATTTCCGGGCAAAATTTCTTGACCAAATCATAAATTTCTTCAGCGCTTAAATGCTTGCCATCACTATTCAATATTGTATTCAGAACATGCTTTCTTTGAGGGGTGAGCTTAAAGCCCTTCTCCTTAAGGAGATCTATTATATTATCATATTCTTTATGCATTCGCTCAACTTCCTTCGATATTGTTATATATAAATACTATATTGAATGTATTCCCTTGTCAATAATTAACATCAATTTTTATTCTTTCTTGGTGCTGCATTTTAAGCAATTGCCAGTACAGCCTTTGCAATTATTTATAATAGCGCTGCATCTGGGACATTTGTTTACCGCACCTTGTTCAAATTCATATCCACATTTTGGACATTTTGTTTTATTCATATTCTCACCTTTTATTTCGCATTTTATAATATGAATGCTATTATTCCACCAGTCAAGAATGCCACAACAAAGCTTCCAAGCCATATTAGCAAAGCATCCTTGTAGCCTCTTTCCTTAAACATAACCATAATTGCTGCTATACAAGGTACAAACAACGTCATAACTACTAGAGACACTAAAACTTGTACAGGTGTCATGCTGATTGATGTCAAGCCCGCAGCTCCGAAATCTCTTCTAATAATACCCATTATAAATGCAGTTGCTGTTTCCTTCGGAAGCTCTAGTAATCCTACTGTAATTGGCGCTACTGCATTCTGTATTGCTACAAGTATATTGGTATACTGCATGAAGCTGATTAATAATGCACCTAATATGAAAAGCGGTGTAGCTTCTTTTAAGAACATCCAAGTCTTCTGCACTGTTTTCAGAATTACATTTTTAAGCTGTGGTATTCTGATTGGCGGCAAATCTATCAACAATTGTGAAGACTCACCTGGCATAAGCTTATTAAGTATAGTACCTACTACAACAAATACAATAAAAATCGATATTACATATACCATGGTATAAAATGCACCCAATTGAGATATCAAACCTGCTATTACTCCTAGCTGCGCTGAGCATGGGATAGCTAGTCCTAACAAAACTGTTGCAATAATTTTTTCTCTTTTGGTTCCAAGTATTCTAGTAGTCATGGTAGCCATTGTAACACAACCAAAACCTAATATCATCGGTATAATCGCCTTACCGTTTAAGCCCATAGCTGTTAGAGATCTATCCACCAATGCTGCTATTCTAGGCAGATATCCACTATCTTCAAGCACAGCCATCAATACATAAAATCCAACGATCAAAGGCAAGAGCAATCCTAAAATATAGATAGGTGCCATTGTTAGAATTCCAAACTCGCCAATTAAGACACTTCCTAGGAAAGTTTCTGGATTTACAAAGCCACCAACTAACCCTTCAATAAAGGGTCGATACATGCCTTCCATTATGGTTTCCTCAGTTATACCTACAATTGTACCTGCAACAAATATTCCTATTATTTTATACATGATATATAAAGTGATTGCCAGCATCGGGATACCTGTAATTGGATTCAGCATCCACCTGCCTATCTTTGTTCTAAGGCTGGCACCATTGCTGGTTTCAACTACTGTATAGCCAACTATTTCGTCAACTTCTCTTCTTCTCTCACGATATATTTCATCTCTCTGACCACTTATTTCTATCTCATGTCTTTCTGCTACAGTTTCATCATCTTCTAGAACGAGCAATGCTTCTGCTTCGTTGTCAACCTTATCCAAATAACTTTGTATTTTCTCAATCAACCGTGGATTTCTATTGCCAACCTTTGCTTTGCCTATAGAGTTCAGCACAGCATCCATGCCCTCGCCTTTTATTGCAGTTGTTGGAATAACCGGAACACCCAATAGCTCTTCCAGTTTCACAACATCTATCTTTAGTCCATTTCTTCTAACATCATCCATTAGATTCAATGCGATAAGCATAGGTTTTCCCATATCAATCAACTGTTTTGTCAAAAATAAATCTCTATCTAAATGTACAGCATCCACAACATTTAAAATTACATCGCCAAAAAGTATTACATCTCTAGCCACTGTTTCTTCTTCATTAAATGATGATACTCCATATACCCCAGGTGTATCCATTACAACATAGTCTTTATATCTTCCGTAGCTTATGTCTACTGTAGTACCAGGAAAATTCGATACATCTACATATAGACCTGTAAGCTTGTTAAAAAAAACAGATTTTCCTACGTTGGGATTACCAACTAAAACAAGTTTCTTTTCACCATCTTTAACTTTAATATTGATGTTGTTATCATGGCAGTGTCCCATTATTATACGCCCTCAACGTCTATGCTAACAGCAAGACCTCTTCCTATTGCTATTTCCTGAAGCTTATTCTGTAAAATCACAGGCCCTCCCGGCAACTTTTCACTACACATAAATACTGCACCTTCAAATAGCCCTATTCTGATAGCCTGTGATTTGATATCCTTGTTGTTTATATTGATTATTTTAACCTTGCTTCCTTTTTTTGCTTTATCTAGTGTCATATAAAATCCCCCTTATATAATGACAATCGTTCTCAATCATCTTGCGTTCAATTCCTAAATTTGCTACATTTACAGAATACTCTTATTGAGAATGATTGTCAATAGCATTTTATGAAGATTTTTAAATATTTTATGAGCAACAAAAAACCACCCCTTTGGGTGGCTTTTTCATCAGTCTTGATTATTTAGTTGGATTCTTCCTTAACCAATTCTTCATAGGCTTCAATTACTGCGTTTAATTCTTCTTCATCTTCGATTCCAACAAGAACGTCTTCGCCATTCTCGTCTTGCTCGATTCTAAGAATGTATGCTTCTTCAACTTCTTCTGCCTCAGGATCTCTTTCGTCGTCTCTAGGAAGTAGAATTGCGTATTCATTTTCATCCAATTCAAGAGAAGCTACTACTTCAAATTCAGTTTCATTTCCTTCTTCATCATAAAGAAGTATGATATCCATTTCGTCACTCATTTTATCACCTCAATTTATATTGCATAAAGATATTGTATAATACTGCTAATAGGGTGTCAATCATTACCAAGCATTCCTTCTGCTATAATCTTTTGCTGCTTTGCATATCCAGGTAGTTTTGCAAAATTAGTACAGCAGCCATCTTATCAATAACTGTCTTTCGCTTTTTTCGGCTCATATCCGCTTCTAATAATGCATTTCTTGCCATAGAAGTTGTCAAGCGCTCATCCCACATTACGACTTCGACATCGCTGAACCTTTCCTTTAACAGTTCAGCAAAATCAATAGATACTTGAGCCCGTGGTCCAATTGTGTTATTCATATTTTTGGGGAGTCCAACTACTATTGTTTTTATATTTTTCTCAATTATTATGTTTTTTAAACTCTCTAAATCTTTTTCTAGCTTAGTTCTTCTAATTGTTGTTATTCCATGAGCCATCATTCCCAACTCATCACTTGCAGCGATACCAATCGTTGCATCTCCAACATCCAATCCCATCATTCTCATATTTTCACCTTTTCTTTATATAATTTTTATGCAAAATTCCGAACAATATGCACCGCAATAGCCACATAACACGCATCTATCAGAATTTACTTGTGTTTTGCCATCAACAATTTGCAAAGCCTTTTGTTGGCATTTTTCAATGCATTTACCGCAGCCACTGCACCAATAGTCGATTAAAAGTCTTCTTTTTTTATTATTAATTTGTTTTTGTATTTCTTCCGATGCTTCTAATCCTTCAAATACAGCAATGTTGTTTATTATTTCTGCTTTGCTTTGCATACCAACTGCTACAGAATGGATATTCTGATTGTTTAATACAAAACCAAAGCATTCTTTGGCACTATGTATTAAATTACCACCGCCTAGAGCCTTCATTGAATAGATTCCCTTTCCTGCTTTGACTGCTTTCTCAATGGCCTTCAGCATTTCTTCAATTGTGCCATCTACGATTCCCAACCCTGCTTTATTGATAATGGGGTGCAAAATCTGTATTTCAGGATATTTTAAGGATGCTTCTACCGCTGCGATATTGTGGGTTGATATTCCAATTCCACGTATATATCCTTTTTCCTTTGCTTTCATAAAATATTCCAGAGCTTCTTGATGACCTCTTATTGTATGATCACTTTCTTGCTCATGTAAGGAAAATATATCTATGTAGTCTGTGTTTAATTCCTTCATTGCCTTACTTAGACTTGCCTCCGCGGTCTCCTTTGAATAAGCGTAGGATTTCGCTGATACAATGACCTTGTTACGCCTGCCCTTCACAGCATGCCTTATATACTCATAATTATTATAGAGCTCAGCAGTATCAACAAAGTTAATCCCTCTATCAAAGGCTTCCTTCAGCAGTTCGGCGCCCTCTTCAATAGGAAGTTTTGCCTGCAGCGGACTCATTGTCAAGCTGCCGAAGCATAGTCTTGAAACCAACAGTCCTGTGTTGCCTAAATATCTATAATCCATAGTATCCCCCTAATTCAAACCTTCCATTTCCTCCAAACACATGTATAGAATTGTATAGCCTGTGAAGATCATTGCCGTCGCTGCCATGACGATTCCCGAGTCATTTACAATCAATCCCGCTATGCTGCCGGCTGAAATTCCCAGCCAAGCAGCGGTGAAATATCTGTACTTCTTGAATATACCGTGCAATAAACGTACAGGTTTAAAGAACATAATAGTTATAATAAGGATAATACACAACAGCACCTTTGTCCATATTGTGTATTTCATAAGTCTCAAGTTCATAGTAGCTTTTCTTTCTATGGTTGAATAGAGCACCTTTGGCCCATTGTCTTTTATTTCAGTTATGAACTTCCCTACATGAGTTGTGCTGTTAGGATTCAGGAGGTCTAATACAACAATTGAGGACAATGCCATAAAGATGATTAGCGCCATCAAAAAAAGCTGGATAATGGTAATTTTGCGCTGTTTAACTGAGCTGTAAAAGAAAAAATAACCAACAACCCCAGCTATTGTGCCGCCGAAATTGGCACCGCTAAAGGGCATACCCATGATGCAGAGTTGAATGCCGCTATAGAGAATTAACAATATGGTTGTGGTCTTAGGCTTTCTTTTTGCAAAAGCATGATATCTCTGTAATAAACAACCCGCCAACAATATACCGCTTCCAATAAATACCCCTGCAAACTCGTTTCCTATACCATAAAATCGAGCACCGATGATTGGATCATAACCAAATACAGAGTTTTTCATCATGGCGCTTCCTCTTATTAAATCAACTATAATGCTCCCATTAACCAACAATGCTGCACATATAAACTGCCCTACAGTTCTTTTGATTAACAGAAATAAGATGGTTGCTATGATAAAGCTTATAATAATAAACAGACCGAAATATACCATTGTACTATTTATTTCAAATGCTGACATATACAATAAAACGACAGGTGCTACAATATTTACAAGCATTGTGATTTTAACAATTTTCATAAGCAATTGCTTTTTCTTGCTTAAGCTCAACATATATATCAATCCAGCAGTTGCACAAATAATTTCAAAAATAGCATACCAAGTCAGAACCGGCAGCCGCATGACTGAAATATTAAGCAGCTTTCTAGTAAGTGATAAAATATTCCATAAAGGTGCTTCTGAATGCACTTCTCGCAAACTGCTTTTTCTTGTACCAGTTAACTTCTCCAATAGAAAATCAGCAATATCCAGGTTGGTAATAATGCCCGTCCTCTTCGTGTTGTGAGAGTAATATAAGCCCTCTCCCTTATTCTCATATACAACCATTGGGGTAAGCTTAAGTCCCGATTCTAAATTGTTTTTAGACGGAAATGCAGAAAGCATAATAAATACAATTTCCTGCTTTGAACTCTCAATGATGGCATTAGAGAAATTTGAAATATTATTAATTGCAGCTGCCTTAAGGTTGTCATATTCACTTTTACTCAATTGATTCTTATAATAGTCAAGTCTTGATAAATCACCGGTATCAATTATAATCAAATCATTGGCTGCTGCGAACTTTTTATATAAGCTCATTAGCTTCGTATAATCTGTTCTCTTGCCGCCAGGAAAACTGATATCAGAAACCGTAGTATTCTCTACATCTCCAGCATGAACAATTCCGAGTTCATCCATTGCGATTAATACGGAGCTTCTATTCATAATATCCGTATCACCATTCCCAATGACACAGGCAGTTTTTTGCTGTTCCTTCAACTCCCTGCCCAAATAGCCAATATAGGAGCTGTAATCGCTTTCTTTGTTTTGATTTTTGAGACCCTTTAGGTCATGATATATCACATTGCCGTTTTCTCCTACCACAATCTGATTATCAAGATTCTCTATGGTTTCGTCGTAATTCGCAGCATTCTTTAGACTACTGTTTATTTCAAATCTTTTACTTGTACCTATAGCCAATTTTGCTTTTGCGACAGATGCTTTGCCAGTTTGCCTTCCACTTATTAATGCAGAATAGCTGTTATTGAACAACCATGTTAAATATTCATTTCTTGCAAAATCCTGCAATTCTATATGGTCTGCCATTAGGATAACCACTTTTTGATTGTTGTTGTCCAACAAAAAGGAAGAAGCCTGTACTTTGCTATTCCAGGCTTCTTCAATCAAAACATTTATTAAACTTATGACAATTATG
>JAQSYB010000058.1 GCA_029256365.1 Clostridia bacterium | reverse complement strand
CGCTGCTGTTTATAACTCTCCTTGCTTTAACAATGGTGCATACATCATGATGGCATGATTTTCACTCACATATTCATCAGCCGCTATATTCCCTTCTTGATCCAATACCCTTCTATAAATCACATTGTTTCGAATATATCCACCCCAATACTCATGGGTTATCCAATGCTTCTTCTCATATACTTGATATGTGCGGCTTATTTTCTCAGAACATCTCCACTGTCCATTTAGATATTCTTCATCTATAAACAAATGTAATTGATAGGTCTCATTTGTGTTGTTCCATATCTGCAAATCTCTGTAGTTATATACACAGGTAGCTCCACTTCCAAAGGGCTGTGTTCTATTTGCATCAGGAAATACATCATAGCTATGTCTATAACGCTCTACTACTTCCAGAGGTGTATGGAGAGTCAGCCAATATATGAGGTTGGAAAGCTGGCACAGGCCTCCCCCGATTCCTGGCTTGAATCCTCCGTTGTATAGTACCACGCCTTCCTTGTAGCCCTTTCTCTTGCTTGGTTTTCCAATAAGCTTCCAATACGAGAGTGTTTCTCCAGGTTTTAAAACAATGCCATTCAACCGCTTCAATGCTATTTTTAGGTTATCCACCTTATTATATTGCAGCCACATATCTACATCCTTCAGCTTCCTGATCAAAGGAGTTTGATGAGAAAAAGCGATATAATCCAATAACACTGCACTTCTCGTACGTGCATAATTGGCCTTCCCAAAAATCCATTGCAGGTGCCTCCATATTATATAATAGGCTTTCCCCAGCATTAATCTCATTCTGCTTCTTTTTATTGGTTTTATAAGATTCATTGCATCACCTCACACAAAGCAGATTATTCCCACATTATACCATATTCATCTTTTAGAAATATATATCTGAAAATTCTATGGCAATGCTTTGAATCAGCCTTGTATCGACAAGCTGCTTTATCGTGCCGGCATTTACTGCTTCATCCATCGTCGCATCTGGCAGCTCAACATAAAAAGTGCTTCCTACCCCTACCTTACTATCAAAGTATATATGGCCTTCCATTGCATTTAACATTAGCTTTACCAAGGTCAGTCCTATACCGCTGCCTTCTGCTTGACGTGTATAGCTGCTGTCTACTTGTCCAAATCTCTCAAAAATTAATCCATGCTTTTCTTCGGGTATGCCGATACCCTCATCCATCACCATCACTTGGATCTTCTCTTTTATTTGCGTAATTGCAACCTTAATGCTCTTACCCTTTGCTGTAAACTTAATTGCATTGGACAGTAGATTTAGAAGAATCCTCTCATACTTTTCTTCGTCTAGGGCGATGGTTCTTTCCTTATAACAAGATTCAAAGTGTACATCTACGCCCTTTTGATTTGCATACAGGCTTACAGATTCAACGATTACTCTAGTTATCAATACAATATCTCGATTCGCCATATTAAGCTTTATGTGCCCTGCATTTGCTCCAGTAATATCTAGCAGATTATTTACCAAACGCACTTGTCTGTATGTATTTTGTTTAATCATATCAAAATAATTCTTTACCTTATCAGTTAACTGATCCTTATATAGAAATTCCATAGCCTGCAAGGCTGAATTGATTACTGTCAGTGGCGTCTTGAACTCATGAGAAATGAGAGATAAAAATTCATCCTTCATAGCGATAATTTTCTCTAAATTTTCCTTTTCCTTTTTTTCTGCTAATAGCAGCGCCTTCTGCTGGTCTTTTATGGTTTCTTGATGCTGCATATGCTCAGTGATATCGCGGCAGGCTACTACTCCCATCATTAACTTGCCAGCTCCATCAAAAATAGGGTTGGCATTAATACTCGTATAAATCTCCCTAGCTGCATTTTTCATAACCACCACTCTATCGGACACGTTTTCGCCTTTCATCATACGAAAAACAGGCAAATCCTCAGCGGCGATTTCTCTGCCATCCAGCTCGAAATACTTTTCTTCCATTAGCATATCGCCTAATACCATTGGTTCTCTCTCATATAACTTAAGTGCTGCATTATTCTTTAATATGAAGTTTCCATCCTTATCAACTAGAAATATTGCATCCTCCATATTATTCATAATTGCCTCAAGCTGTTCCTTTTGTTCAACAACCAGCTGCCTGCTTTCTACTATTTCAGATATATCCGATCCAAACAAAAAAGCATAAACAAGGCATCCTGCATCGTCAAATATAGGCGTACCATTTAAATTCAAATATCTCGTTGTCCCAGCCCGCTTAAGCACCATTTTGAAATTATCCAGCTTTTTTCCTGCCATCAACTGCTGAACAGGCATGTTCTCAAAGCTTAATTTGTTTCCTGCCTCATCGAAGAATTCTCCGGATTCATACAGCTGTCGAATGTCAGTAAGTCCCTTGGCATATCTTTCATCACCAGTTTTGTTGTTTAATATCACATTCCCATTTTTATCAATTACGAAGACAGAATCCTTCTGCTTCTCTATTACAGTTTCCAAAAGCTCCTTTTGTCTTTCTATCAGCAGTGCTTTCTGTTCAATCTCATTTCTATAGTTTATTTTATCCGTTATATTGTTCACGTTGACAACAAGGAATTTGACTTTATCATTATTCAGTATAGGGGTTATACTAGCATCATAATATTCTATTTCACCTGTGCTTGGATTCATATTTTGATGTGCCAAATTGAAAACTGTTTTTCCTGTTCGTATGACTTCTTCCCAATCATTTTTGGCGATACTCCCATCCCATCCTAAATAAAACTCATTTACCCTTTTACCAATGATGTCTTTTTGCTGATATCTGTTATATATGATTTTTTCATATTCCTTGCTTGCTTTTAGAAGGGTAAAATCCTCAGCACTATAAATTGCTATGCCTGTTAAATTATCAGAAATTAATTGATGGGTATAGCCTAAATTGTTATCCGCGTATATCAAAGGAAGTATTCTAAAAACCAAATACATGAGGCCTGTCACTTCGTTGTTTATGATTTCTATACTGATTTCTTTGAAATCACGAATTTTGTTAAAAATAAAACAAGTATCGGTAGCTATATCTTCTACCCTTTCTACTTTATTATTTATCATAAGCATCTCGTTCATTATATATATCATGTCTTTTCCAATTAGTTCTTCTCTGCTATATCCCGTAAGAGACAGAAAGCTGTCATATACTTCAACTACTTGTCCATTCAATATACAAATACAAGACTGCAGCCGCATGCCTTCATAATCTGTCAACTTCATTCCTAAATCCCACCCCATCAAACATTGTTTGTTTTACTATCTAATGACATTTTACCTTTAATTTACAACGAATGCTATAAGAATATCGAACAATGTAATAATATGTAATTTTTACTTTTATCAAAAAATAAAAAAAGCATCACAGCTGCCTTGCCTTACTTTAATACCTTTGGCCTGCTGAAAATGCCCTTTCATCGCTTATTCTAATTTGTTCTGGTTTTCTTTCGCTAAATGCTGTGATATATCGAAACCCTGCATTTCTTGCTAGGTTAATCGCTTCTTTGATGCCTTTTCCAACATCCTCTGCTCGATGTGCATCAGAGCCTATTGTAAGAATCTCTCCTCCCAATTTATGATACAAGCTGATTACATCAAGTCCCGGCATTGTTTCCTTTGGTGATTGTCTTAACCCTGACGTATTAATTTCTATGCCCTTTCCCTTGGCTATCGTTTTCTTTAATACCTCTGACAGCAATTCGTGCTGACAGTTTAATGATAAATTCCTACCATAGATGCTGGCACTATATCTCTTTATCAGATCCAAATGTGCGATGCAATCAAAATCCTCCCATTCAAGCAGCATTTCCAGCTGCTTTAGATAGAAGCTGCATACATCCTCTATTGAGATGCTCCTATAATCAATCTCTGACATATCTCTTCCATCCGAAATCTTATGGGCAGAAGCCAAAACATAATCATAAGGAAAATCCTTCAATACTGTCTCGGAACCCTGCTGAAACAAATGCGGCTGCCCCATTTCAACTCCTAGCTTTATCTTGAGCTTTCCTTTAAACTGCTGTTTTGCCTTTGTAATATCTGCCCAATAGCCCTTTTGATCGTAGGGTAAATACAGCTTATCCTCAGTAGTAGGTTCAAAGTGGTCCGTAATAGCAATT
Source organism: Clostridia bacterium (assembly GCA_029256365.1). Taxonomy (GTDB): domain Bacteria; phylum Bacillota; class Clostridia; order Lutisporales; family Lutisporaceae; genus GWB2-37-7. The sequence continues at coordinate 5,390 of JAQSYB010000058.1, read as the reverse complement.
TCTTTTAATCCATTTTTTATTGCCATTTTACACATTTCATGAATGGAATCGTTCCCATCAGTTGAGTAGGTTGAATGCATATGATAGTCTACTAAATAGTTCATTCTCTCACCTCCTTTTCTATTCCATTTTATCACATTATGATATAAAGAGTGTTACATTTCTGTTAAGTTTGTATGAAATTACCATTTATTATAGGGCAAAATAAAAGGCTGCAACAAATTTTGCAGCCTTTTTGCCCTATAAATTTAATGCTTTTGCCAAAGCATCCACAGCCTTTTGCTTATCCTCAGAACGAATTGTATAGCTTATACTAATTTCAGAGGTTGTAACTTGCTTAAATTCTATGTTGTTTTCCGCAAAAATGCTGAATACCTTAGCCGCTACTCCTGACTGTTTCATCATTCCGATACCCACCACTGAAAGCTTTATTACGTCACTTTCTTGAGACAGTTCCACTTGCGGCATCTCTACTTGTAGTGCCTTTTCTACTTCTGCAATGGCGTAAGTATCTTCCTTTGAACAGGTAAAGGATACATTTACACGCCCTTCATAGGGTGCTGTCTGGCTTATCATGTCTATATTGACATTGTGTTTGCCAACCATATCAAAAATCAAGGCTATGTTTTTTGATTTCGATTCTACATTATTGACCGTAATCATTAGTACATCATCATTTATAGTTAACCCCGTAATTACTTTGCCTTCCATCGTCTCATCATACTCCTTTATCGTAGTTCCCATTTTATCTCCATGCGCCATTGCAACGTATATGGGTATATTATACTTAAAGCCCAGCTCTACTGCTCTTGTCTCCATTACACCAGCTCCCAAGCTTGCCATTTCCATCATTTCCTCATAGGATATGGTATCCAGTTTTTTTGCTTTAGGATATACTCTTGGGTCTACACTATATACCCCTTCAACATCTGTATAGATCTCGCATAGGCATTTAAGCTTAGCTGCCAATGCCACCGCTGTCGTATCAGACCCACCTCTTCCCAAGGTAGTGATGTCTCCATTTTCATTTATTCCCTGGAAGCCAGCAACTACAACTATTTTGCCTTCCTTGAGATGCTTTTTTACGTTTTTTAGATCAATATCATTAATTCTATTCTTTGTATGATGTCCCTCGGTTTTTATACCTGCCTGAGAGCCAGTCAAAGAAATAGAATCATGGCCATACTCATGAAATGCCATAGAAAGCAATGCGATTGATATTTGCTCTCCTGTGGATACCAGCATATCCATTTCTCTTTTATTTGGATTAGGGGATATTTCTTTTGCCATAGCGATTAGCCCATCAGTGGTTTTACCCATTGCGGATACTACAACTACAACATCATTTCCTTGCTGTTTTCTTGCAATGACCTTCTTCGCTACTGCTTTAATCTTCTCAATTGTACCCACCGAGGTACCGCCATACTTTTGTACTACCACTGCCATATTGTATCTCCTCCCCCTATTTATATTTGAATATCATTTTTTAGAATATCATCATAAGTTTCACGCTTTACTACCAGTGTACCTTGCCCATCCTTTACAAAAACCACCCCTGGCCGCGGTATTCTGTTGTAGTTGCTTGACATGCTGTAATTGTATGCTCCTGTACTCAGCACAGCAATTAAATCATTCTTCTCTGCTGCAGGAAGCTGGATATCTCTGATGATGATATCTCCTGATTCACAGCATTTCCCAGCTATGGTATATAGCTCTTCGTTTTCAGAAGCTCCTTTGTTTGCAATAAGTGCATCATATTTTGCATCATACAAGGCAGTACGAGGATTGTCCGTCATTCCCCCATCAACAAATATATAATTCCTACCGCCATGGGTTTTCTTGATAGATCCGATATTATATAATGTAGTTCCTGCATTTGCTACAATCGCTCTTCCAGGCTCAATCATCAGCTTTGGAAGCTTTATATTCAATTGGGAGGCTTGGTCTCTAATGAGTCCCAAAACATTTCTCAAACAGCTCTCTAAATTGATAGGCGCATCTCCCTCGGAATAATACACCCCAAATCCACCGCCAAGATTCAGCTCTTCCACAACCAATTCATAATCTGCCTTCAGTCTGGCAATAAACTCAAGCATCACTCCTGCTGCAGAATAAAAGGATTCTTCTTCAAAAATTTGCGAGCCTATGTGGCAGTGCAAGCCTTTAAGTGTAATGTAGCTGCTTGATTTTAAAGCTTCTATAATAGCACCAAAGCTTTCACTATATATGGATTCTCCAAACTTGGAATCATTTTTCGAGGTTTGGATATAAGCATGGGTATGTGCTTCGATTCCTGGGTTTACTCGAAAGAGTATATTTACAGCTCTGTTTTTTCTCTCGCATAGCTCATCTATGATATGCAGCTCCTGCAAATTATCCACAACAATGCGCCCAATGCCATTTTCAATTGCCATTTCCAGCTCATCTACAGTCTTATTATTGCCGTGAAAGTAGATTTTCTCAGTAGGAAAGCCTGCCTTAAGTGCAGTATAAATCTCTCCTCCAGACACCACATCCAAGGACAATCCCTCTTCGTGAATTACCTTGCATATAGCAATATTCAAGAATGCTTTTGAAGCATATATTACTTCTGTCTCCATACCGCTTTTTAAAAATGCATTCTTGAAAAGTCTGCAATTCTCCCTGATTAATTCCTCATCCATGACATACAAAGGTGTTTTAAATTCCTTTGCCAAATCCATTACATCACAGCCTCCTATAGCTAGGTGACCCTTTTCATTTATCTTCATCGTTCCAAATAGCTTCATCATTTTTCCCCATTTCAATTGATATTTAAGTAAACAAAAAACAGTCATGAGCAAAAGGAAGCCATGACTGTTGTATAAACAGATCCTCTTGCCCCGATATGATAAGCACTCCTCAAAAAAATTGGGCAATTTCTTCAAGACAGTACTATACTTCTTAAGCATAGTCCCAATACATAACCTGAGTTACATATTTCGGCGATTGACCCTTTCATGTGAAATCTACACATTACTTATGACAACCGCATCCTCTGTACCATATCGTTTCTATATGCGATTTTTATTATACTTTTTGTTGGTTGTTTTATATATTAAAATGTAGTGTATCAAAATTATGTAATTAAGTCAACAATAATATAAATGATAATTTTAGTGAAATAATATATTTTTCCAAATATCGATAAATGTTTGACATACTCGACTTTTTTTGATAATTTATTATGGTGACTATTTATTAGGAGGCTATTTATGAATAACCAAACACAAGATGTAAAAATCCTTAACTGCGACCCTTCAGGGCTTGGCCTATTTGGTCTTGCAATTGTTACTTTGGTCGCATCCTCCCAAAAGCTAGGTATTACTGAAGGTACTTCCTTCATCATTCCTTGGGCGATTTTCTTGGGTGGATTTGCACAATTATTTGCATGCATTAACGACTCAAAAAGACAAAACACATTCGGAACAACTGTATTTGGTGCCTACGCACTTTTCTGGTTTGGTGTAGCTGCATCCTGGATGATTAAAGCAGGAGTATTTGGAGCGAACATGGCAGCAGGTGTAGATGCTAAGCAACTTGGTTTTGCCTTCGTAGGATATCTAATTTTCTCTGTTATTATGACAATCGGTTCAATGGAAACAAATAAATTATTATTTGTGATATTCGTGCTAATTGACTTGTTATTTGTTGGTCTGGCATTGGATACCTTTGGAATCGGCGGAGAGTTCCCACACAAGCTTGCAGCATACTCAGAATTACTGGTATCATTGTTATCTTTCTATGGCTGCGGCGCAACAGTATTGAATCCTCACTTCGGAAGAGTATTCTTACCTGTGGGCAAGCCCTTCGGAATATTTAAAAAATAGTATTCTTCAAAAATGATGTTTGGCATTGCCAAGCATCATTTTTTTACCTTGGAATAAAAGTCTTTTGCCTAGATTCGCTTCGCAAATGGCTATAAATAACAAATGCCCCAACTGCATGACAGTTAGGGCATTTTTAAATTTATTTCTTTGATTTGCTTGGTTTTTTATTTTCCGGCTTAGTCCCTGGATCCACAACAGCTCCCATATATATTTCTTTTTGTGCAATGCCAATCTGAAAGGAACTTTGATACTTCTTCAGTGTCTCAACTTCCCTTTCTGTTACCAAGGAAATCACCAAGCCTTGTTTTCCCATTCTTCCTGTTCTGCCTGCTCTATGTAGATATTCCTTTGGGTCCTCCGGCAAATCCAAATTGAATATGTAGAATACATCTGTGATATCCAAACCTCTTGCAGCCAAATCAGAAGCAACCAAAAGCTGGAGCTTGCCGTTTCTAAAGCTTTCCATAGCCTTTTGTCGGTCTTGCTTTTCTGCAGCTCCGTATATACCCAAAGCATTTAGCTTGTGAAACTTTAGCTTGGATGTAATGTTCTCTATTTCTTCGCTTTTGTTGATAAATACAATGGCTCTTTCTGGTTCCATAGATGCAATCAGCTTTCTTAAGACTTCTATTTTATCCCTTTGCTCCGAAACAAAGTACAAATGCTCTACATTTGGATTTAGCTTCTCCTGCTCCTCTGCTTTGATTACCACTGCTTCCTTCATCAATTCCTTTGAAACGGTCATGGCTCTGTCGTTCACAGTTGCAGAAAATAGCATAAGCTGTCTATCTCTCTGTGTTGTTTTGATAACATCCTTTACAACTGCAATGTTATTGATATCCAACAGTCTGTCACCTTCATCAATAACGATGGTTTTAACCGTTTGAGCATTGATTTTTCTTTTCTTAATCAGCTCTAATATTCTTCCTGCAGAGCCTACTATTATCTGTGGCTTCTCTCTTAGCTTTTCTATTTGTCTATCTATATTGACATTTCCAATGATAGAAATAGACTTCATTGGAATCCCAGAGTTCTCAGCCAAGGTTTTTATTTGCTTGTCAATTTGCATGACCAGTTCATGAGTTGGTGCCAATATAATCGCCTGCATCTCTCGTTTGCTGCTGTCCACCTTATGAAATATTGGCAGCAGATATGCCAGTGTTTTGCCGCTTCCTGGTTTTCTAGGGCGGGGGGTATTGCCTTAAATTGAATATTGGTAGGCTCCTCAATATTCTGCTTCTTTAAGCCCTCAATTAGGCTTTCGTTTATTTTTAAATCCGTAAATGTCGCTGTCATTTTAATCTCCTCTTATTTTTTGTGTATTATTTGTTTAGAATATATATTCTTTAAGCAAGAAACGAATTTCTTCCCTTCAGCTTCAAATGCACCAGAACCTTGCTTTGTGGGCAGTGAAGCTTCACTCCAGTAAATTATTCCTTACCTAAAGCGTTTGTGGCAGATTACTAAACCATTCTGTCATTCTGAACGCAGTGAAGAATCTTTTGTGTTGATTAACTGTTCAGTTTTGTATTCTTTGCTTTA
>JAQSYB010000057.1 GCA_029256365.1 Clostridia bacterium | reverse complement strand
TGCCGGCAGATTACCCCTTGATAAAGCCAGATACGCTTAAAAAGCTTGTAGAGGCTTACCAAACAACTAGATCAAAGATTATTTATCCCCGCTATGCTTCGGCAAAAGGTCATCCGCCCATTCTATCAATTGAATTGATGGAAGAGATACTGCACTTTCAACAGCCAGGAGGACTTCGAAAAATACTGGAAAGATACCAAAGTGAGTCAGAATATCTAGAGGTATCGGATCGGTTTATACTGATGGACATGGATACCATAAAGGATTATGAAAGAATGGTAAATGCAAACATAGAGGACCAACAGTTTGCGAAAGATGAATAACCATCGTTCTATGGGTTTCTTATTTTGAAAAATACAATTGCTATTTCATTTTCAATTAAAAATTTTGATATTTTTGATATTATCGGCTACAATTAAATGTATATTCATAATTATTAATAAAGTTGGAATTGAGGAAAGAAGGAGGGGGAAGCATGAAGAAAAGATATAAGGTTTTTTCTATCATTGTGGTATTGGTATTATTGGCTGCTATGTATCAGTATAGGGATGAAATTAATATTACATATCATGATTTTCTCGAATCCTTCCGCAATTCTGATGGAAATAAAAAGCTCATTATAGGCCGTGCCAGTGATTCTATAAGCTTGGATCCATGTAATACTACGGATATGGATTCCGTCAAAGTAACAGCGAATATATTTGAAACTCTTGTTAAATATGAAAAGGACGGCAAAGAAATCATACCTGGGCTTGCTACAAGCTGGAGGTCTAGTGAGGATGGACTAACATGGACATTTCGTCTGCGTCAGGGGGTTAAATTTCATGATGGCACAGATTTTGATGCGGATGCTGTAGAGTTTAATTTTGAAAGATGGATGGATGCAGATAATCCTCACCATATTGGACAGTTTAGTTACTGGAATTATGTTTTTGGTGGCTTTCCTGGTTTTGTAAAGAGCGTTACTGCATTGCCTGACAATAGTGTTGAGATAAAGCTTAATAAACCCTATGCCCCTTTTATTAATACTTTAGCAATGCCTATATTCGGTATTGGAAGTCCTAATGCAATTATGAAGTATGGAGAAGAAGTGTACAAGCATCCAGTGGGGACAGGTCCTTTTTGCTTTAAAAGCTGGGAGCCCAATAGCAGTATCGTGTTAACACGCAACAATCAATATTGGGACATACCTGCTAGGGTGGATGAAGTGGAGTTTAAGGTGATTCCATCTAGTGCAGATAGATTGGAACAATTAAAGAGTGGAATCATACATATAGCTGATAATTTGGGACCTGATGATGTTGCGGCGATAGAAGAGGATGGGAATTTGCAATTGTTATTAAGGCCATACTTTAATGTAGGATATGTTGCACTGAATAATGAAAAACCGCCGTTTGACAATAGAGATGTTCGGATTGCAATCAGTCATGCAATCAATAAGGAAGAAATGATTAAAGAGGTTTTTGCAAATCTTGCAAGACCCGCCAAAACTTTTATTCCGCCGCTGCTTTGGGGCTACAATGAGAGCATACCAGACAGTGAATACAATCCAGAGAAAGCGAAACAGCTTTTGGCAAAGGCCGGGTACCCAGATGGTTTCAAAACTACATTGTGGGTTATGAACAGCTCCAGGGACTATTTCCCTAAGCCGCTGCAGACAGCTGAGTATATTAAGAAAAGCTTAAAAGAGATCAATGTTGAAGCGGTAATTATGACATTTAATTGGGATGAGTATATCACTAGAATGCAAAATGGCGAGCATGAAATTGCATTGATCGGTTGGACTGGGGACAATATAGATCCTGACAATTTCCTCAATACACTTTTGTCTTCGGACAATGCAAATCCAGGCAATGCGGGAAATTACTCCTTCTATAAAAATGAAGAGGTTGATCTCTTGCTTACACAAGGGAGAGAAACGACGGATTTGGTTTTCAGGAAGAGTCTTTATAGAAAATTGCTGCAAACTGTAGATTATGATATGCCATCCATTCCCCTAGTGCATACAATGCCTGTACTTGCCGCCCGTTTGTCGGTAACAGGCTATTCGCCCTATATCACTGGTGTGGAATCTTTGGAAAATGTATATATTGAAGAATAAAGGAACGAGACTACCAAAATAAAATTGATTGGCTTGCTATGAGGTTAAAGCGATGGAGAAAAAAACGATAAAAATAATTATAATAATTGCTGCCATCGTAATATTGACCTTGAACGGTGCCATTATTGAAAAAAAAAGGGAGGGGAATGTTTATTCCCTTCCTAGTCTTCCAAAGCCAATTGCCAAGGAATATGTATTGATCACCTCGGCAGGCCAAAGTACAGATGCTTATATTGTTAATGATATTGCCAACAAATTAATGATTCATAACTATTTCATGCCACAAGCAAAAGAAAACAATTTGGAGAGTGTGAATACACTTGTATTTGTAGTAGGATACAGTGAGCTTGGTGAAAAGCTGCATGGTACAAGCTATGAGGATGAAAAGAAGCGTATTGTTAAGCTATTGGAAAAGTCAGTGGAAGAAAACCTAGTTGTGATTACAATCTATATTGGTGGAAAGCAGCAGCTTGAGGAGAATACAAAGGGACTGCTAAGTCTCATTATTCCCAATACGGATTATCTAATTGGAACAAAGGAAGCCAATGGAGACGGCTTCCTTTCAGATCAAGCAAAAAACAATAAAATATCATTTACTCTTATCAATGGAGTAAATGATTTATCAGAACCGTTTGCATCAGCTTTTCGATAGTTTGTATTTTTAGGAGAGGCCTTAAAATGATAAAAAAAGAAATTATTTATAATAAGTTTCTTATGTTAAATGGCATTTTACTAATATTGTTTGGATTATTTTTTCCTTTAATAATACAAAATGCTTGGTTCAATATCATTTTCACAATTCGAAATGCCATAAGTGTTGGAGATAGTGGGCATTTAATACTGGCATCAGCCTCCATGAGCTTTTTATATGCAATTCAAAGCACTTGTATATTCTTAGGTGCAATACTTGTTACATATTATACTGGATTAAAAATGACCTTAAGTAAATTTAAGCTTACCATCATTTTTCTATTTGCGATCATTTTTTTTCACATAGCAAATCATATGATTTCGGACTTGCCTTGGGAGCCAGTATCAACCACCTTGGCACTGGTCATAGCTTTATTTATTGTAGATAAGCTATTTGGGGAGACCAATAGCCTATTACAAGTTTCTATCGTAATTATTCAAGTGTTTTTTGCATTTCAATGGCTGAACATCATGCCTTTATTCTCTGTTTATCATATAGGTCAAAGTGATATACCCTATAGCATCAAAACGGCAGGGTTATATTTACATGCAGGTTCTGTTTTGAATTTTACAGGCTTTGCATTTTTCTTACCCTTTATATGTTCTGCTTTTATCACCACTACATTGTTTATCAGCTATACGCGAAACATAGGGATGATGAAAGACAATTACGAAAAAGAGCGGGAAATACAGACGATGAAGGCGAAGGCTTTGGAAAGCAGAATATATAAAGAAGTGAAGTCCCTGGTACATGATTTAAAAACTCCTCTTGTTACCATAAAAGGTCTGAATTCCTTGCTAGCAGTTTCAAGGGACTCTGAAAAGCTGGAGGAATACAGCGGCCGCATAGATAGTTCTGTTGACAAGATGAGCGAAATGATATCAAGCTTTCTTTATGAAGCATCAAGACAAAAGCTGAATACCTTGGACCTAGTAAGCTATATTAGAGCACAATTGCCCTTGGAGGATGACACAATTAAGATTGAATTGAAAATCGCAGAAAATCTACCTGATATTTATGTGAACAAGATAAGAATGGCAAGAGCCATTATAAATATATTGGAAAATGCAATTATTGTGCCTTGTACAAAGCCCTATAAACACATTATTTTTGAAGTAAAACCAATGTACAAGGGACTTTATATTATGATCGAAGACAATGGAATAGGCATTGAGGAGGAGAATCTGCAACGTATTTGGGAGTTAGGTTTTTCGACAAACAATACCTCCGGATTGGGGCTGACCTTTGCAAAGCAAGTTATTGAGGACAATGAGGGCACCATAGGTATCTTAAGCCAGGTAAACAAGGGGACTGTTGCAACGATATTTCTGCCTTCCATTGACAACTTTTCAGATAGAGCAATAAGTGAGAGGATATGAAGATAGAGGTGAGTACATGAATAAGGTAAAACAAGCTAGGAAAATTGTCATTATTGATGATGAGCCGGATATTCAATATACAATAAAAGAAATATGTCTGTATGGAGGGTGGGAGCCGATTGTAGCAAGTAGCGGCATGCAGGGCTATGAATTATGTAAGCAGCATAGACCAAATCTGGTTATTGTTGACTATCATATGCCTGATTGGGATGGCTTAACCACTGTGAAAAAAATTCGTCAAATGGACAGTGCTGCAGCAATACTAGTGCTTACAGTAGACGAAAGGCAGGAGATTGCAGAGAAGTTTATCGAGGCAGGGGCAACAGATTTTGCAATTAAGCCAATCAAATCTCCAGATCTGATATCAAGAATAAAGATTAATCTAAAGATTAATGAGATTCAACAAAAATATGTAAAAGAGAAACAGCAAACCTATATTGATAAGGGCATGAGTCAAGCTACCCTAAGCATTATTTGCGACTTTTTAAAGGAGCAGAAGGAAGGGCTTACAATTGATGAGATAACAAGCGGACTTGAGCTGGCATATCAAACTGTACATAGGTATATACAATATCTAACGGAAGAAGGGAAGATAGAAACGCTTCCAATTTATGGTCATTTAGGAAGGCCTAAAAATAAATATAAATATTCTGAAAAATATTGAGAGAAAAATGTGATAAAAATAGGAATCGTCTGACTTTTCTAGAAATAGTAAATATTCTAGAAAAGGCGGGCTTTTTTTATGCGTTAAAAAGGGTTTGCATTAATTGTTCTTTCAACACATGAAATAGAATATATATTCTATAGACAGGTTAAGTTGTATTTTCTATTTTAGAATGCAGCACCACTATATTGATTAGCATCTGGAAGATTTATTTTCCAGACTAATATAAAACAAAAAACGGAGGGGAAAGAATGAAAAAGTTACTAGTTTTATTACTGGTAGGAATTATGTTATTCAGCATGACTGCATGCGGAAATGCAGCAGATCCTGCTAGCAACCCAGCACCTGCAGCGGCAGAAGAAAAGAAGTTTAAGATCGGTCTAATGACTGGTACAGTTGCTCAAGGTGAAGAAGAGTATAGAGCAGGGGAAAAAATGGTTAAGGAATTTGGCGACTTGATGGTTGTTCAAACTTATCCAGATAACTTCATGAAAGAACAAGAAACTACAATTGCTAACATGATGACTATGGCTTCAGATCCAGATGTTAAGGCAATCGTTATGGTTCAAGCAGTTCCAGGTGCAGCAGCTGCATTTGAAAAGGTTAAAGAAATGAGACCTGATATGCTAATAATCGCTGCAGTTCCAGGCGAAGACCCAGACATGATAGCTAAGAAGGCTGACATCATTCTTCAAGGTGATGAGCTAGCAATGGGTTATACAATACCTGCACAAGCTAAGGCTATGGGAGCAGAAACTTTTGTACATTACTCCTTCCCAAGACACATGTCATATCCACTTCTTGCTCAAAGAAGAGATATCATGAAGGTTGAATGTGAAAAGATTGGTCTAAAGTTTATTGATGCGACAGCTCCAGACCCACTTGGAGACCAAGGTCTTCCAGGCGCACAACAGTTTATACTTGAAGACGTTCCAAGAAAAGTTGCTGAGTTTGGCAAGAATACAAACTTCTTCAGCACAAACTGCGGTATGCAAGAGCCTTTAATAAAGGCAACTCTTGAAGCTGGTGCAGTAAATGCACAACAATGCTGCCCAAGTCCATACCATGGATACCCAGGAGCACTTGGTATCGATGTTAAGGGACATGAAGGCGATGTTGATTACCTAGTAGCTCAAATCAGCGCTAAGGTTGCTGAAAAGGGCGGCACAGGCAGATTCTCAACTTGGCCAGTACCTGTTAACATGATGTTCGTTGAAGCAGGCGTTAAGTATGCTAAGGCATACCTAGAAGGAACAATCACTAGCAAGAATGACATCGAAGCAATGAAAAAGATTTGTTCTGAAGTTGCAGGCGGCAAGGAAATCACGTTCACAACTTACACAGGTAAGGACAAAGACGGCAAGGACGTTAATTTCGATAATTTCTATATGATTTTAAGTGACTATATAACATTCTAAGATTACCATACAATAATTAAGTATATTACATGAGGTTGCCTATATAAAGGCAACCTTATGCATGTACTTCATTTGTACTTGCTATAAGGGGGAGTTGTCATGGAAGCAAGAAATATTCTGCAAATGACCAATATAGAAAAAGATTATTTTGGCAACAAGGTATTAAAAGGAATTAACCTTAATGTAAAGGCTGGAGAAATACACGCCTTGGTAGGTGAGAATGGAGCCGGCAAATCTACATTAATGAATATTATATTTGGTATGCCTGTAATACATAGTACAGGAGGCTTCAGTGGTGAAGTAATTTTTGATGGTGAAAAGGTAGAAATTAAATCTCCAAACGATGCTATGAAGTTTGGAATAGGAATGGTACATCAGGAGTTTATGTTACTTCCTGGTTTTACAATTACTGAAAATATTAAACTGAATAGAGAAATAACCAAGCACAATCCAATAAGTCGAATATTAGGACCAGCACTAAAGTCGTTGGATATAGATAAAATGCGATCAGATTCCAAGAAAGCACTTGATACACTTGGGATGAATATAGACGATTGGCTTCCCGTAGCAGGTATGCCTGTTGGATACATGCAATTTATAGAAATTGCTAGAGAAATTGATAAAGAAAACATTAAGCTTCTTGTATTTGATGAGCCTACAGCTGTACTTACAGAAAGTGAAGCAGATAAGCTGTTAGATGCTATGAAAACAATAACTGCTAGAGGAATTTCGATACTCTTCATAACCCATAGACTTGATGAAGTAATGGCTGTAGCTGATTCCATCACTGTAATGAGAGATGGAGAGCAGGTTGACTTCATGACAAATGCAGAGGCTACTGTTGAAAAAATTGCACAGGCTATGGTTGGAAGAAAGGTTGACAGAATAGTAAAAACTGTCAAAGATGAAAATGAGCAACACGATATTATTTTATCCATTAAAAATTTGAAGGTTGACATGCCAGGAGAAAAGGTAAATGGAATTGACCTTGAAATTAAAAGAGGTGAAATAATTGGCATCGGTGGATTGGCAGGTCAAGGCAAAATAGGTATCGCCAACGGCATCATGGGACTTCATAATGCAATCGGTGAAGTGTATAAAAATGGTGAGCTGCTAGAACTGAACAATCCCAAGAAAGCATATGAAAGAAAGCTGGCCTTTGTATCTGAGGATAGAAGAGGGGTAGGCTTACTATTGGATACTTCTATAGAGACAAATATAGCGATTACCAGTATGCAGCTGCAAGGTAAATTTCTTAAGCCGCTTTTGGGAATCAAAGGTCTGGAAATGAAGGATGAAAAGGGTATAAGACAGTGGGCACTAGGTATGATAAAGGATCTTGATATCAGATGTGTTGGTCCCACTCAGTTCACAAGAAGACTAAGCGGTGGTAATCAGCAAAAGGTCTGTATTGCAAGAGCACTTACTATGGAGCCAGACATTCTATTTGTTTCAGAGCCTACAAGAGGTATTGATATTGGAGCAAAGAAGCTTGTACTGGATTTGCTGATTAAACTAAACAAAGAGTTTGGCATGACGATTATCATGACATCTAGTGAATTGGGTGAATTGAGATCTATATGTGATAGAATAGCGATTGTTTATGGTGGAAAGCTGGAAGGTATACTGGATCCAACAGATTCAGATGTAAACTTTGGATTAATGATGGCCGGTGAGTACAGTGCCCATAAGAAGGAGGTAATATAATGAAGAGTCTATGGAAAAAGCTGATTGAAAAATACGGCTTTCCTAAGGTTTCGATAGTTATTTTTCTGATAGCCCTTTGCATGACAGCAGTTATGCAGAATCAACATATGCCTGGACTTTTCAAGGATTCCTTGGTACGTATCGGGATGAATGGTATTTTGGTATTGGCAATGGTGCCTAGCATCATGTCAGGTACGGGTTTGAATTTTGGACTATCCCTTGGTATAATGGCTGGATTATTAGCAGGCTGTATCAGCATAGAGCTTGACTTAACTGGTATGACAGCTTTTGCAGTTGCAGTTCTAATTTCCATCCCCATATCCATAGTAGTAGGCTGGTTGTATGGCTGGCTGCTAAATAGGGTAAAGGGAGATGAAATGACTGTTGGTACTTATTTAGGATTCTCAATCGTTTCCTTTATGTCAATCGGTTGGTTATTGATACCTTTTAAGAGCCCAGAAATGATTTGGGCAATAGGCGGTAAGGGCCTTCGAACAACAATCGCACTTACTGACAGATATGCTAAAATATTGGATGAGTTTATGGCAATGCCTTTCTTTGATGTAATGCTGCCTACTGGCGCGCTATTATTTTTCGCATTATGTTGTTATCTTATGTGGCTGTTTACACGCTCAAAAACAGGTGTTGCTATGATGGCAGCTGGAGATAATCCTAAGTTTGCAAGCTCATGCGGAATCAATGTAGATAGACAAAGAACCATAGGTACAATCATTTCTACTGTACTTGGTGGTATAGGAATACTTGTATATGCACAAAGCTTTGGCTTCTTGCAGCTATATCAGGCACCTTTGATGATGCCCTTTGGAGCGATTGCAGCTATTCTTATTGGCGGCGCTACTGCAAAGAGCGCAAAAATTTCTCATGTTATTTCAGGAACAATATTGTTCCAGGCCTTGCTCACGATTTCATTGCCTGTTATAAATCAAATGATGCCAGAAAGCAATCTATCAGAAATAGTTCGTATCATTGTAAGTAACGGAGTTATATTATACGCCTTGACTAAGGTAGGGGGTAATGATTAGATGAGTATGCAAATAAAAACAGATAATAAACCGAAGGAAAAAAGCTTTAATTTACTTCATCTTATTGCAAATAATTCAGTACCATTGCTATTTTTATTGATTTGTGCAATTGGAGTATATTATTCTGGTATTAACGTAAAATTTATATTCAATGAAGTTGTAACAAGAATTGGAAGAAACTCTTTCTTGGTTCTATCCCTGATCATACCTGTAATTGCAGGTATGGGACTAAACTTTGCTTTGGTTATCGGGGCAATGGCAGGACAAATGGGATTAATGTTTATTAAGGTTATAGATGT
>JAQSYB010000056.1 GCA_029256365.1 Clostridia bacterium | reverse complement strand
TCAAGATGCGTTTATTGCTATTGAAGACAAAAGATTCTACAACCATTTCGGAATAGACATTTATAGAATTTTTGGTGCTGCTAGAGTCAACCTGCAAACCGGTAAGTTTTCTCAAGGCTTCAGCTCTATCACACAGCAGCTGATAAAGAAAGTTTATTTGACAGATGAAAAGAAGCTAAAGAGAAAAGTAGTGGAAATGTACTATGCCATACAATTAGAAAGACGTTTTACAAAGGATCAAATTTTAGAAGCATATTTGAATACAATACCCCTCGGTCACAATGTTGCAGGGGTTAAGGAAGCAGCTTTATATTATTCTGGCAAGGAGCTGGATCAGCTTACATTAGCTGAAAACGCGATGTTGGCTGGTGTCACCAATAATCCTTCACTATACTCACCATACAGACATTTTGACCAGGCCACCAAGCGTAAGAAATTGATTCTAGATCAAATGCTAGATCAGGGGAAAATCAGTAAAGATGAATATGAACAAGCAATTGGTGAAGATATAAAGCTTTCTAAGATAGAAAGCGAAGTGGAAACCTCTTACTTTGCAGATATGGTTATTCATGATGTATTAGAGGTAATTGAAAATGAATTGGGCTATTCTGAGGAAGAAGCACAAATTAAACTGTTCAATGGCGGTCTAAAGATTGTTGCAACGATTGATACGGATATACAAAATGCTGTTGAAGCTTCCTTTAAGAATGAAGCAATGTTCCCTAAGAGCAAGTCAGATGCTAACGGCAATTTACAACCCGAATCAGCCGCCATCGTTATTGACCATACAACTGGTGAAGTAAAGGCAGTTATGGGTGGACGCAGCGAAAAGGTTAGAAGAGGCTTAAATAGAGCTACTCAATCCTTAAGGCAGCCTGGTTCAACAATTAAGCCCTTAGCGGTATATGCTCCAGCCTTGGATAATGGTTATACCATATCCTCCGTAGTGGATGATTCTCCGATAACCTATGGAAACTACTCTCCAGACAACTATGGTGGCAATTTTCGCGGACTAGTTACTGTAAGAGAAGCGATTCAGCATTCACTTAATGTGGTTGCAGTTAAAATAGTCCAAGATATTGGTTTATCAAGATCTGCAGATTATTTAAAAAGATTTGGCATTACTTCTATCGATTCAGAAGGAACTACTAGTGATATGGGATTAGGCTCCTTAGCCCTCGGCGGTTTGACAAAGGGTATCAAACCCATAGAAATGGCCGCTGCTTATGCGGTTTTCCCAAACAAAGGTGTTTACAACAAGCCAATTACTTTTACAAAGATATATGATAAAGATGGAAATCTTATTTATGAGAAAAAACCTGAAAAAGAACGAGTCGTAAGTGAGCAAGTTGCGTATTTAATGGTAGATATTATGCAAGGTGTTGTAAAGGGTGGAACAGGCGGTCGAGCCGCTATTCCTAATATGCCTGTAGGTGGAAAAACAGGAACAACAACCAATAACTTGGATGCATGGTTTGTTGGATATACTCCCTATTACACAACTGCTGTTTGGATGGGACATGATGAGCCAAAGAATCTAGGCTTTACTGGTGGAAATTATCCAGCAATGTTATGGAAAGATGTTATGGCTGGAATTCATAAAAATCTTCCTACTAAGAATTTTGAAGCGCCAAGTGGTCTAACAGCTGTGTCTGTCTGTGCAGAATCAGGCAAAAGACCTTCAGAATTATGTGCTTTAGATCCAAGAGGCTCAACCATAAGAACTGAAACGTTTATTAAGGGTACAGAGCCAGCCATTGAAGACATATGTGATGTTCATGTTGTTCGGGACATTGATATTTCTACAGGTAAGCTAACTACCCCATATTGCCCATCCTCCTTGGTACAATCCAAGGTATTTATACAACGGGCTGTGCCATTTGTACCAAGTGCAACAGGCAAGGTGCCAGAGGATGCAATCTATGAAGCTCCAATAGAAAGCTGCCCGCTTCATACTACTCCAATCATTCCGGTTGATCCAAATTTCCCGGATGATTCTGAAGACCCAGACGATACTGAACCCGGAGATGATTACGACACAGATCCTGATGATGATACAAATAATCCTACGACTCCACCAACCGGAACAGGATTCTAACTTAAAATAAAAACATAAACCGAAGCTCATTTTTTAATAGCTTCGGTTTATTATTTCTTGCATCGCCTTTGTAATAATAGGTGAACCTAAATCACAGTCGTCTTTCCCAGTCATTTTGCCTGGATCTCCTATTCCTACTATAATGGGTACATCTATCATATTCAATATATCAACCGTGTCTCCATATATTACTTTTCCGTCCTTCGGGTTTCCTCGTTTGTCTACTGTTTTCTTAATAATGTTCCCAAACCTGGTTATAGAAAAGTCTGCCTCAATTCCCAATATACCCTCAGTGTTTGATGCGACAGCTATTGCACCAATAATTTCAATATCTGAGCATTTGGCTATTTCTCGTATTACCTGCTCTCCGCTGCCTTCTCCTATATTGCCCTTGTCATCTGCCATTACAACTATCGGATCCCATTTGGCTTGTCGAATTAGCTCTATGACCTTTTTACCTGGTAAATGGGATGGATTGCCTGCTGATTGAGAAATGCATCTGGCTCCTATGTTTTCAGCTGCCATTTCCACTGCTTTTCTAGCAATTCGATCTCCATCTGTAACAAGAATAACTCGTCTTTTTTGGTTAAGATGCTCATTCATATATTACACCTATTTCTTAGATCTAGGATTGAACAAAACTGACATTAAATAACCAAATACAATTGCACCTGTAATACCACCAGCTGTACCAGTAATCCCACCTGTAAATGCACCAATTAGTCCACTCTCTTTTACCCCTTTAATTGCTCCCTTTGCCAGGGCATATCCGAACCCAGGCAAGGGTACTGTTGCTCCTGCTCCACCAATATCTACTAACTTTTGATATATTCCCATACCCTGCAGGACAGCACCTAAGGTAACAAACAATACCAATACTCTTGCAGGGGTCATTTTTGTTTTATCCATTAATATTTGACCTATCACGCAAATTAGACCACCTACGATGAAAGCATTTATATATTCCATTTATTTTACCTCACTTGGCTTTGTTTCAATTGCAACAGCGTGTGCGATGCAAGGTATTGACTCACCTTGCCATGCCGATATTGGCGACAATAGTGCACCAGTTGCAACAAAAAGTATTCTATTTAATTCACAGTGCTTAAGCTGGTTAAATAGATAACCATTCAGTACGGAAGCGGAACAACCGCAACCACTGCCTCCAGAGTGCGTATCTTGCTTTATATTATCGAAAATCATACATCCGCAATCATTATAATTATTTTGTAAATCTAATCCTTCTTTTTTTAGTAGTTCTAATGCAATCTCTTTGCCTACAGTAGCTAGATCTCCTGTGACAATTAAGTCATAGTAGCCTGGGGACCTACCTGTTTCTTTGAAATGTGCAGTTATTGTATCCACTGCAGCAGGTGCCATCGCTGCCCCCATGTTGTTGGCATCCTTAATTCCAAAATCCACGACTTTCCCAGTGGTTACATGGGTAATATATGGACCATTTCCAGTGGCTGATAGCATGGTAGCTCCTGAGCCAGTTACCGTCCATTGCGCATAGGGCGGTCTTTGAACGCCCTGCTCCAAAGGAAAGCGGTATTGCCTTTCTGCACTGCTAAAATGACTGGAGGTTGCGCATATAATATGATCTGCATACCCTCCATCTATTATCATAGAGCCTATACTTAAGGATTCTGCCATAGTTGAACATGCTCCATAGACACCTAAATAAGGAATTTCAAGATTTCGGGCAGCAAAGGAGGAGGAAATGATTTGGTTTAATAAATCTCCTGCCAGCATATAATCGATGGCTGTTATACTTACACCAGATTTGCTTATTGCTCTCTTTACAGCTTCCTCAACAAATTTTGATTCTGCTTTTTCCCAGCTGTCCTGCCCAAAATAATCGTCTTTTTGAATCATGTCAAAGTACGCAGAAAGAGGTCCTTCCCCTTCCTTAGGTCCTACTACAGCTGCAGCTGCTAACATAGAAGGCGGATTGGAGAGTTTTATTGTTTGCTTGCCTAATCTTTTTTGTGCCAATTAGAATTCACCTCTATAGATAAAGTTATTTTATTTAAAGAATAATAAATGAATGATTCCTATTACAACTGATGTAGAAATACCATAGACCAATACGGGTCCTGCAATTGTAAACATTCTAGCACCAACTCCAAAAACATAGCCTTCTCTCTTGAACTCCATTGCAGGTGATACGATTGAATTTGAAAAGCCTGTTATCGGTACAATGCTGCCCGCACCTGCAAATTTGCCAAGCTTATCGTATATTCCCAACCCTGTAAAGAAAGCACCTAAGAATACGAGTATGATTGCTGTCCCCGCAGCCACTTGCTCCGGATTTAATTTCATACCTTCAAGGCTATTATTAATAAATTGTCCTATGTCACATATCAAACCGCCTACTACAAATGCTTTCAAGCAGTTTGTAAAAAGCTTCGGTTTTGGTACTTTGTCCTTAATGAACTTTTCATATTCATTGGGACTCATTTTCGTTTTCATGATAAACCTCCTCCATATTTATCGCAAATCTTGCTTTCTCAGCTCATACTTAATCAATTTACTTGTTAAGTCACTTCTGATTTCTTTCTCCGTTTGCTGCTCATTTAAAAGCAGATTTTTTTGTTGTTTATAACGCAAGTTCAACATAAATATCTCCTTCTCTTTCTATTATCATGCAATTGTTCAGTACCAATGTTGCTCTATTAGGTATGCTTTCAACTGGCTGTTTTATGAAGTACAAGTAGGTTGTAACGGATGCTGCCAAAATTAATATTGTAGCAATTACCAAAATTATCTTTTTCACTGCTATCACCCTTAGGCTTTGCACCTTATGCCTGATTGGATTCATAAAGTGCAGACCATTTTTTATTTTTTATAGTATTTTCTAATAACATTTATATTATTAACAAATATGTTATTTTGATACTTTTGGGCAATAAAAGGTTCAGGGCATCGAGCCCTTCGCCTTTTGCCTGGATTTGCTTCGCAAATGGCTATAAAAAAAACAACATCATGAGAATGATGTTGTTATGAAATATTGTTTTTAATTTTTTGCAATATTTTCTTTTCAATTCGCGATACCTGTACCTGAGACATACCAAGTGTTTCTGCCACTTGACACTGTGTTTTATCCTTGAAGTACCGAAGCATTATAATTTGTCTTTCCTTTGCTTCAAGATTTGCCAGTACTTCCTTTAAGGCTATTTTATCAACAATTTCAATGTTGTCATCATCGATGTACTCAATTTTATCTATTAAGAGGATTGGTGATCCATCATCATGATGTATGGTCTCATACAGGGACTGTGTTGAGTGTACTGAATCCAATGCCATTACAAGTTCTTCTTTTGATATATCAAGCTCCGAAGCCAGCTCTGTTATGGTTGGCTCTCTTCCAAAGTCCTTTTCCATATGCTCCTTCAATATATGGGCTTTATTGGCTATTTCCTTTAGATTACGACTTACCTTAATGATCCCATCATCTCTCAAAAATCTTTTTATCTCACCCATAATCATTGGTATTGCATAGGTAGAGAATCTTACATTGAAAGTGAGGTCAAACTTTTTTATCGCTTTTAACAGCCCTATACTGCCAATCTGCATAAGGTCATCATATTCACAGCCTCTATTTAGAAATTTTTTGACAACGCTTCTTACCAGACCGATATTGTTTTCAACTAAGAAATTCTCAGCACTGGCATCTCCATTCTGAGCACGGGATATAACTTCTTCAAAGTCTTTTTGTGATAATTCTACCCGTTCCATATAAATACCCCTACATGCTCTTGAAGGTTTTGGTTAATCTTATCGTAGTACCCATCCCCGGCTGTGAGACTACTTCAACATGATCCATAAAAGTTTCCATGACTGTAAAGCCCATACCTGAGCGCTCTAACTCTGGCTTTGAAGTGTATAGAGGCTGTCTTGCCAAATCAATGTTTTCTATCCCTTTGCCTTGATCAAAAATTTCAATTTCCACTGTTCTTCCCATGATTTTGGATACGATTGAAATATGCCCGCTTTGGCACTCATAACCGTGTATGATTGCATTTGTGACAGCCTCTGATACCGCTGTTTTTACATCTGCCAGCTCATCTATGGTAGGATCCAGTTGTGCAATAAAAGCTGCCACAACGGACCTTGCAAAGCTTTCATTCTGCGACTTACTGAGGAATTCCAATCTCATTTCGTTGTCTATTCTCATGTGCTACACCCCTTTATATGTTTTTAACTGCCTGAATTTCATTTTCATATATAGGTATAATCTTCTTTAAGCCGCATATGTCATATACTCTTTGTATTTGCGGCTTTACATTTATCATAGCAGCTACTCCACTCTTGGCCATTACCAGCTTGTAGCGTCCGATAATTACTCCTATACCTGAACTATCCATAAAATTAACATTTTTCATATCGAAGATAATATCCTTTGGATTTCTTCTCATGATTTCATTGTCAATTTTGCTTCTGATTTCATCGCAGGTATGATGGTCGATATCTCCATCAATTCTAATAATCAGCTTGTTGTTTATAAAGTCAAATCCTACGTTCATTCGCTTCCCTCCATTTGAATTGCATGTCCTATTTTGCTACAAATTATCTTTGGTTCACTTTAAAAGAGCTAACGTAATATATTTCTTTATAATCTATATTTTTCCTTCAGTGAAATTTGTAATGTTTTGTATGTCGCAGCTTCTGTTTTTGACTTGATTTGTATTATTTCTGATTACTTTGTCATATTAATAATAAATACCAACGGTATTAAAGTTTTTAGAAATATGGTACAATATAGAAAAATTAATGCAACATTTGAATTTTGTATTTTTATACAAAATATATACCATCTTGTATTTATAGGAGTGACAATATGAACATATTGATATTTTCTGTGTCCATAGGCAATGGCCATGACCAAGTAGCTCATACCCTAAGCAATGAATTTATGCGTTGTGATAGTAAAAATAAGGTGAAAATCATAAATACCATTAAATTCATCAGCCCTATACTTGATAAAGTGATTTTGGACAGCTATCTAAATATATTAAAATTCTATCCAAGGGCATGGGGAAAACTATATGAAAAGACCAATAAGCTAGATCCCATTATTGATATCAATGATATAACAAATAGATTGATGACCAGCAAGCTGCATAAATCCATCAACAGCTTTGTACCGGATGCAATTATTTGCACCCACAGCTTTCCATCCTCAATCATATCCAATCTCAAGCAGAAGAAGATACCAGAGACTCCTCTGATTACTGTAATTACGGATTATAATATCCATACCTCTTATGTGAATGACCATACGGATTACTATGTCATTCCTCATGAAAATTTGTCTTATGTAATGGAACACTATGGAGTAAGCAGAAATAAGATACTGCCCTTTGGCATACCAATTCGCCGCGAATTTGAACAACATGTCAGTCTAACGGATGTTCAGCAGAAATATCAATTGGATCAAAAGAAAACTGTATTGGTAATGGGTGGAGGCCTCGGTCTAGGCGAAATCTATAATATCGTTCTGGAACTTGATAATAATCTTGAGGACGCTCAGATCATTGCCATAGCAGGCCGCAACAATCGTTTGGAACAAAAGCTGAAGTCTATGGCTACGAAAAACAAACTTGTAGTCCTAGGATTCGTTAGTAATATTCATGAATTAATGGAAGCAGCAGACTGCATCGTTACAAAGCCTGGTGGTGTAACAACTGCTGAGGTTTTATGCAAGCAAAAGCCTTTGGTCATATTCTCCCCCCTACCAGGTCAAGAATATGAAAATGCTGAATTTTTATTGAACTCCGGTGTAGCAGTAGCTACTTCAGATGTAAAGAAAATACCCATATTAATCAATCAGATGCTAAACTTCGATATCAGAATGAAATCTATTAAAGAAATAACTGGCTATCTCAAAAAGCCAAATGCGGCTGCTGAAACTGTTCAGTTTATCTTAGACAAATACAATAAATAAAGTGAAATTTAGTACATCATTCCAATTATAAATGTTATAATAAAATTTGCTGTTTAAACAAATAATAACAATGGTCGAAGGGAGAAATATAAATGGACTTATGGTTAAAGGAAGGTCAAATTGCTAATGCTGCAATGACCTATAAAATAAAAGAAACTCTGCACACGGAAAAAACAGAATATCAAGATTTGGCAATCGTTGATACCTATGAGTTTGGAAGAATGCTGGTACTTGATGGAATTGTACAAACTACGATTAAAGATGAGTTTGTGTATCATGAAATGATATCACATGTGCCTCTCTTCACACATCAAAATCCAAAGCAGGTTTTGGTTATAGGCGGTGGTGACGGTGGTGTGATTCGAGAGGTCCTAAAGCATCCTGGCGTAGAAAGAGCTGTACTTTGCGAAATTGACAAAAGAGTTGTTGATTTGTCATTGGAATACTTGCCTGAAATCAGTTGCGGACTCAAGGATCCAAGAGCAGAAGTGTTTATTGGAGATGGTATACGGTATGTATTGGAGCACAAAAACCAATTTGACTTGATCGTTGTAGACTCTACTGACCCCTTTGGTGCAGCAGAAGGTCTTTTCAATAAAAGCTTCTATCAGTCACTTTATGATTGCTTAAAAGAAGACGGCATATTTGTAGCACAAACAGAAACACCTTTCTATCTGCCTGAAGTAGTGAAAAAGGTGTACACTGATATTAAAAACAATTTCCCTATTACGAAAATGTATATGGCTGCAATACCAACCTATCCAGGAGTGTTTTGGAGCTTTACAATGGGTTCCAAAAAGTATGATCCTTTGACTGCAGAACCATCAAGAATTCCCGAGATGAACACAAAATATTACCATAGAGAATTGCATAAGGCGTGTTTTGTTCTACCCAAATATGTCAAGGACTTAATAAGTGAATAATTATACATATATACTTATAATTATTTGATAATAATTGCAAAGTTGAGACCTACTGCCGAGGTTAGAATTTACACGTTTGTATTCAAAAAATATATTCAAAAATAATTCAAAAGTTTCCTATAATATTTATTGCATTTTTAAACAAATTGCCCTATAATAATTTTGATATTTAAATATGTGATTTCAAAATCGCTCTGCAAAAAAAGCCTTAACTTAATGCATCGAAGTTTTAGGTTTTTTTTCTTGAAGAAAAAATCCTTTTAAGTATATTATCATGTAGAGGAAGGTGTTCTAGTTGTACAAACTTGATCAAACAAAGACTCCATTATTCGATGCCCTTATGGAATATGTAGACAACAATACCATACCCTTCCACGTTCCTGGACACAAGAAAGGCCAAGGGATGGATAATAAATTT
>JAQSYB010000055.1 GCA_029256365.1 Clostridia bacterium | reverse complement strand
ATGGCGATAGAAAAGCAGTTATGAATGAATTGGACATCTAAATTGAGTGTAGAAATAAGTGCCAAGCACAATATTTACTTTAACGTGCTTGGCACTTATATTTATTATTGAGATTTCGTATAGCTACCTTCGAATTTGTAAATTACTGAGTAAATAATATACAAAGATTTAAATTGACATAGACTAAAACAACTGATATTATAAAAACATACCAAACGGTCGGTTTTATAATAAGGAGGAGAATATGATGAGAATTAATCTTACTAGCGTGTTTGTTGAGGACACAAATAAGGCACTGAAGTTCTATACAGAGGTATTGGGTTTTGTTAAGAAAGTGCATATTCCAGAAATCAATTGGATAACAGTGGTATCTTCCGATGATCAGGAAGGTACGCAGCTGCTTCTAGAACCAAATGAAAATCCAATCGCTAAGACATATCAACAAGCACTGCTTAGCCAAGGGATTCCTGCAACATCTTTTGAAGTTGAGGACATTGAAAAAGAGTATGAGAGATTGGTAAAACGAGATGTGGAATTTACTATGAAGCCTACAAAGACAATTGGTGCGATCGTTGCTGTGTTTCATGATACCTGCGGCAACCTTATACAGATTCATCAACTGGTAATTGACTAGCAAAAGGCAGATTAGTATATTTGATGGTTCAGAAGAGGAGGTAGATTATGAGTGACAGCAGAGAGCATATATTAAATGTAGCCTTTCAGCTTTTTCTTCAGAAGAGCTTTAAAGAAGTTACATTAAGAGAAATTGTAGAAAAGACAGGGCTGTCAAAAGGTGCTTTCTATCACTACTTTACCAGTAAAGAACAGCTTTTTCTGGAGCTTGTGAACAATGTGGTTTCCTCTGTTCTAGACATACCCTATGACAGTTTTAATAAGGCTTCCCTCTATAATTTTTATATTGATTATATCAATTATTATACGGAAAATTTGAATCGCCAGAGCAAAGCAGAAGAAGGTAGTATGGCAAACTTCAATTACATTTCTTTGATCTTTGATGCAATAAAGCTATTTCCAGATTTTCAAGAAAAGCTGCTTGAGTCTAAGCAAGTCCAACTAAATGCTTGGAAGGGAATCATATATGCTGCTCGAAACAGGGGGGAGATAGAATCTTCCATGAGTGATGAGCAAATTGCATATATGTTTATAAACTCCTCAGGCGGTGTTGAGATGAACAGCATTTTTAAAGGCAGCAGCAAGGATATTGGGTTGAATTTGGTAAACCTATGGGATAGCTTCTATAAACAGATCAAAGCAGGCCCATCGAATTAGTACAAGAATAATGTAAGTTGCAGGACAAGCAATAAGAGAAAGGGCACAATATGAAGGATAGAAGCTTATATACGATTACAGATGTTATTAATTGCTTGGCTGATCAGGATCGTGGCATCGTGATGGAATTTTACCAATTGGCAGCTTCGCTAGGCTGCAAGGACGTGATTAGCCCTATGGGAAAGAAAGCGGATGATTGGAAATGTGAGTTCAGTACAAAAAAGCCCAAGAGAACATTGTTTATTTTAAGGGCAAATAAAAAAGGCTGGAACATCCGATGCAAATTGTTCAATATTGCAAAATATGAGGAAGCTGTTGCGAACTGTTCAGAAGGAATCAAGCAGGTATTGAGAGGCACTCCGGATTGTGAAATGCATGGAGGGCGATGCAAGGGGCCAGTACAGTTCTCAATCCATAATGATCAGTATTCAAAATGCAGACACTACTTGCTTTTTCAAGATTTACATCAAGCGGATTGGGATTGTTTACGGACATTAATCAAACTTGAAGGCGAGTTTGAAGAATAAGGCATTCTGCCTTGAGTCGGTGGTGAAATTCTGTTAGATATGATTGTAGTTGCACAATTTTAGAGATTTGGGATTATTCCCTCAGACTGTGAGTTTGAGGGAATTTTTTATGCATTTTTACACCTTGATTGAATAACGCTATGAGCAATAAGCAGGTATTTTATTGACAATAGTGATAATTGCGCTTAGAATGAGAATAAAATTAATAATGAATGGGTGTTTATTATATGCAAGTATTAAAGGAAGAGGTTCGAAAAATGATTCATGAAGCTGCTCTGGTAGAGTTCTATGAAAAGGGCTTTAAGGAGGCTTCCATGCGGAACATTGCAGAAAGAGGAGGAATGACAGCAGGTAATTTATATCGATATTTTAAAAGTAAAGAGGATTTATTTTGTGACGTAATAAGTCCAGCTTATCATAAGATTATTGAGCTAACAAAATCAGAGAACTTGGATCTAAACCATCCTGAAGAGGGGTATAGATTCATAGAGTATATTGCAAATCAACTTATTGCCATCAATCAAGTACATCGGACTGAACTGTTGATTTTAATGGAGGGCAGTGAGGGAACAAGATTTGAGGGAGGGGTGGCAGAAATCACCACACTTCTAGAGGATAAGTTTAAGCACAATATTTTTCCAAAACGAAAGGAAAATGCCTTGGTCAATGAAGAGGATGTTTTCTTTGTTCATGTTCTTGCCACGAACATCATTGAAGGGATGAAACACATTATGAAGCACTGTGAGGATGAGAAGAAAATGGGTAAGCTTATTCAGCAATTTATTTACTATCATTTTCATGATATTTTAAAAAGAATTATATAATGATTCGCTGTAAAATAACGAGGCAAGAAAAGTCCCCCACTTCTATAAGTGGTGTGTTCGGATTTCTGGAATAGGCAGTGGGCATATATCTCCTGCCTCGTTGAAACGCTTGGGTAGGATTTTTGCAAGAAGCGCAAAAATCCTTTCAGTAAAATCTTGTTATAAGGGGGATAAAAATGAAAAGATCAGTCTTGGCCATTATGATGATTTTTGCTCTAATATGGACTACAGGTTGTTCCATAAGATCTACAGAGCAAAGCACTGAAGAAAAGAAAAAACCCGTCAGAATTTTGACCGTACAGGAAGAAACGAGGCCTATGGCTTTAGAATATACAGGTATTCTTGGATCAGAAGAGCTAAAAAAGCTAGCCTTTAAAAGCGGAGGAAAAATTAAGAAGATATTTGTAAAGCAGGGAGAACAGATTGAAGCTGGTCAGCCGCTTATGCAAATAGATACTTCAGACTTGGAGTATGGCGTATCCGGAGCAAGGGGACAAATGGATGCAGCAAAGGCTCAATATGATAAGGCTGTCAATGGTGCAGCCCCAGAGGAACTTCAACAGATAGAGGCGAATGTAAAAAAGGCGCAGGACAGCTATAATTTTGCGCAGGATAATTATGAAAAGTTTCAAATATTATTTCAGCAAGGAACGATTTCACAAAGTGAGCTAGATCAAGTTAAGCTTGAATTTGATATTAGGGAATCAGATTTAAAGTCAGCCAAAGAAGTAGAAAAACAGGCAAAAAGCGGGGCAAGGAAAGAGGACAAAGCGGCGGCCAAGGGACAATGGGAGCAAGCAAAAGCAGAATATAATTATAGGGTAAGTCTGTTAGAAGATGCTACGATAAAGGCTGATACAAGTGGATACGTGGTGGATGTTTTGTATGAGGAAGGTGAACTGGTAGCATCAGGTTATCCTGTTTTGGTAGTACGAAATGACAACCAAGTTGTGAAGGTAGGAGTATCCTCTAAGGACTTTGAAAAGGTTGCAATAGGAACAAAGGCAAAAATCATAACGGAAGGTAAGCGTGTAGAAGGGGAGGTGTCTAATATTGGACAGACGCCAGACAGCCAAACACGGACCTATCCTATCGAAATTGCCCTATCAGAAAAAACCATACCCTTGGGTTCTATTGTAAAGGTAGAATTCATTATTGGTGAAGAAATTGGCGTATGGATTCCAATCACAGCGATTATGGCCAGTGGTGAGGATTATGTATATGTGGTAAAGGATGAAAAGGCTACTCGAAGAAAAGTCACATTAGGTGAAGTGAATGAAGATGATGTGAAGGTACAAGGATTAGCTAACAATGATCAGGTTATTGTAGAAGGAATGCAAAGACTGAAGGACCAAGATCAAATAAGTATAGAAAAGTAAGGGGGGTGTAACCATTGGGAAAAGGGTTTGTTTATGCAGCGATTAAAGAAAGAAAGGTTACACTATTTCTTGCAGCATTGATTATGATTGGCGGATTGTTTAGCTATTATATTACACCAAAGCAAGAAAATCCGGAGATTACACCTGCTTATGCCATCATTACTGCGGTTTACCCCGGTGCTTCGCCAGAGGATGTAGAAAAGCTTATAACCAGCAAGATTGAGGATGAGGTTGCAGAGCTGAAGGGATATGAGCACTCTGAATCTCAGTCCCGTAATAGCCTTTCAGTAGTAGTTTTGAAGCTGGATCAGGGGACTGATGTTGAAAAAGCCTGGCCGGAACTGCGGCAAAAGTTAGAAGATTTACAGCCTGATTTACCAGGAGAGGTGCAAAAAATCCAAATCAACACCGATGTTACTGAGACCGCTGGAATCATCATCAGTATGTCTGGAGAGAAATACACCTATGAGGAATTGGCTGCCTATGCAGAAAATTTTAAGAAAGAGCTTAGTAAGGTTGACGGCATTTCGCGCTTTGATATCAGTGGAAAACAAGAGAAAGAAGTAAAAGTAGAAATGGATATGGAGCAGCTGAATTATTATCAGCTTTCACTTGAAGACATTGCCCAAATGCTGCAGATGCAAAATATTGAGATCCCATCAGGTGAATTAAAATATGATGGTGGAAGATTCAGTGTAAAAGCATCTGGAACCTTTAAAAACTTGAAGGAGATAGAAAATACAATTGTTCTAGGCTCGGAAGAAGGGGCAGTTGTAAGACTAAAAGACATCGCAAAGGTGTATATGGAATTAGAGGATTCCAATTATCATATTAAGCAGAATGGCCGAAATGCGATACTATTGACTGGATTTTTTCAGCAGGATAAAAATATAGTACTCATCGGTAAAGATGTAGAAAAAAAGATTGAGGAATTAAAAAAGGATTTGCCGGAGGATATACAATTTGATCAAGTACTTTATCAACCGAAGGATGTTGAGAAGGCTGTAAACAATTTTATCATCAATTTGATTGAAGGTATTATTTTTGTAATCGCCGTTGTATTTATTGGCATGGGACTTCGTAATGCTGTGATTGTGTCCATGGCGATTCCCTTGTCTATTTTGGCTACTTTTCTAGCTATGAGGCTTTTGGGCATAGAAATTCATCAGATTTCTATAACGGCTTTGATCATTGCCCTAGGTATGCTTGTGGACAATGCCATCGTGGTAAGTGATGCCATACAGGTAAGAATAGATCAAGATCAAGATAAGATGTCAGCCTGTGTAGATGGGGTAAAGGAAGTGGCAATCCCTGTTTTAACCTCTACCTTGACTACTGTGGCTGCTTTTATTCCTCTCATTACCTTGCCTTCTATAGCGGGAGAATATATAAGAAGCCTTCCGATTATCGTTATGGTCTCTCTGTCTGCCTCTTATCTTGTGGCGTTGTTTGTAACACCTACTATGGCTTATCTCTTTTTTAAGAAGACCAATGCAGTAGAGAAAAAATTTAGAATACGAAAATTCTTTGATCAGATGCTCCACATCGGAATGGAAAAAAAGAAAACTACAATTGTGATCGCATTTTTAACCTTAGGGCTTTCAATTATATTAGCAGTACAATTGGGATTGCAGTTCTTCCCTAAGGCAGATACAAATATTCTATATATTGATATGAGGACAGAGTCTAGTACAGATATCAATAAAACAGAGGCTTTGGTTGATCAGGTAGCAAAAATTTTAAAGGGTCAGGAAGAAGTATTAAGCTATACGGCTGCAATAGGAGATGGACTGCCTAAGTTCTATAATACTTTGCCCATCTACACCAGATCTCAGGATTTTGCTCAAGTAATGATCCGATTGGATCTAAAGAAAGGCGATCGATTTAAAAACAATACCGCTTTTGCTGATTATCTTCAGGAAATACTAGATAGGCAAATTGTTGGTGGTACAGCAACCGTTAAGGAGCTAGAGCAGGGTGAGCCCATTGGCTCTCCAGTAAGGATACGGGTAACCGGAGAAAAGATGGAGGAGCTGGAGGCGGCTGCTAGTAAAATAAGTCAATATCTCTCCGGCATCAATGGAACAATCAATGTGTATGATGATTTCGCAGATAAGTCATATGAATTTTATGTAGATATCGACGGTGAAAAAGCCAGTTATTTTGGTATCAGCAAATATGATGTGCAAAAGGAAATGAACATTGCCTTGATGGGGCGTAAGGCCTCTGTATTTAGAGAAGCAGGCAATGAATACGACATAATCGTAAAGAGCAGCATTGCTTCTACAGAGGATCTTGGAAATATGGCCATTAAATCCTCCATGACAGGGAACAAGATTCTTTTAAAAGAAGTGGCTGAAATACAGTTGATTTCAGAAGTGCCGAATATTAAAAAATACGACAGAGACAAATCAGTTATGATTTATAGTGATGTTAAACTGGGATACAGCTCTGTTAATATTCAGGATCAATTAAAGGAAGGCTTGAAAGAGCTGGAACTAGGAGATGTGGAAGTTGTATTTGATGGAGAAAGTGAGAAGATTGTAGAGCACTTTGGAAATATCGGAATATCCTCGATTATTGCTGTAATTCTGGTATATGGCATTCTTCTCATTCAGTTTAATTCATTTATACAGCCATTGGTTATTTTGCTTACAATTCCGCTATCTGTTATCGGCTCAATTCTAGGACTATTTTTATTTAGGCAGCCACTGTCCTTCACTGGACTTCTAGGGATAGTGAGCTTATTGGGGATTGTTGTGAACAATGCCATCGTGCTGATTGATTTTATCAACAGTGAAAGAAATCAGGGCAAGAATATTAAGGAAGCATGCTTAGATGCAGTAGACAAACGTTTCAGACCAATTATGCTCAGTACGACTACCACGGTAATTGGTTTAACACCTTTGGTGTTTTCATCCAGTCAGCTTTTTAGACCGATGTCAATTGCATTAATGAGTGGGTTGATGGTTTCAACCTTATTGACACTTGTAATTATCCCTATTGTGTATCACGGGATAGAATCAAGGCTGGAAAGAAGAAAAGCACACTGAAAGTAAGAGAAGCAGGACAGTTAGGTTGTTGTTGTCATGTAAATAATAAAACAAACAAAGCAGTAAAGGCAATGGGTGAACCAATTGCTTTTACTGCTTTTTATTTATTCATATTCGGACTGAGGAAATTACATGCCTAATCCTTGTGGGTATGCTTGTTGGTTCTACTTTTTTCATGTTTGCCCTCATGTACCCCAATTATTTGACCATTAATGATTCCGACATCTGCATTGTCCTTTGGTTGCATCTCTCTTAATTCAGGATTGCTTTTTTCTCTGTCCCTGATTCTATTTTTGTTGTTGTTCATTATAAAATCCTCTCTTTCTAATCATTTGTTATTTAGTTAGTATTGACATAAAAGAAAAAAATATAATAAATGCTAGGCATGATGTTTTGATGGTTGTTGAGAATTGACCTAAAGAATTTCTTGCATTTATGCGAAACACCTCACACAGATAGGTCGTAGGCTTAGAGGTGGAAGAGTAAAACAAGGCAAGGTAATAAATAGCGATTAAAACCCAATGAAGTAGGTATTAATACTTGTTTAAAGATATTAGAAAAGATAATTATTATTTATCATTAAAATAAATATCTCTTAATATGATTAAGTGTGCTCAGATATTCAATATTTAGTTTTGGGGGGACCAATATGAAAACTAAGATTTACAATGCTTTAAATAATATAATATTGCGATTGAGTAGTGGTCATCCATCTAATGTCAAAGCAAACGTTGCAACATCACGTCAATTTCCGTACGAAATTCAAGTTGTTGCAGAAAATTTATATGTACCGTGGGCAATAGATATAAGCAATGAAGGCAAACTATATTTTACAGAGCGATCTGGGACAATTAGAGTAATTGAAGAAGGTAAACTTCTTCCTGAGCCACTAATTACATTTCGCAGCCCCTTTGTAAGCCAGGGAGAAGGCGGCCTGATGGGTATTGCATTGGACCCAAATTATTCACAGAACAGCTTTGTATATGTTATGCACTCATATCTAGAAGGCAATCAAATTTATAATCGCGTTGTCAGATTGATTGAGCAAAATAATAAGGCATCTATTGACCGGATTCTTATAGATAAAATTCCTGGTGGACGAATTTACAATGGAGGAAGATTAAAGATTGGACCAGATCAGAAATTATATATAACAACGGGAGATGCAGGGAATTCTGCATCTGCACAAGATCTCAGAAGTACAGCAGGAAAAATTCTGCGAATAGAATTAAACGGCCGAATTCCAGCAGATAATCCAATTGCTAATTCACTTGTTTATAGCTTAGGTCATCGAAATCCGCAAGGCTTAGCGTGGAATTCTAAAAATGTCTTATATGCATCAGAGCATGGAAAGACGGCACAGGATGAAATAAACATTATACTACCAGGAGCTAATTATGGCTGGCCTCTTGTTCAAGGAAATGAAGAAATCCCCGAAGTTAAGGTGCAAAAGCCTTTGATACACAGTGGAGAAACTACATGGGCACCATCAGGTGTTGCTTACGTAAATCAAGGACCGTGGCAAGAAAAACTACTCGTTGCGGCTTTACGTGGAGAGCAGCTACTTGCTATATCTTTGGATGAAAAAGGAACAGGGGTAAAGAATATTGAAGTGTGGTTGTTGAATGAGTATGGACGTTTGCGTGAGGTTATACATGCAAGAGATGGATCAATTTACCTAACAACTAGTAATAGAGATGGCAGAGGTAATCCTGATATAACTGATGATAAAATATTACGGCTCATTCCGAAAAGAGAGATATTTAGAGAGCGAAGGAGAAACTACTTGCGCAAGGTATCCTGTGCAAGATTTTTCAAGCTATCTCCGTAGATTGCGCATCATATATGCGAATTGGATTAGACTTGTAATAGTGAGAGAGTCGACTAGGATAAATCCTCTGTTGAAATTTAATTGACAGAGGATTTATTTAATAACTACATACAAAGTAGTTCATTTTATTTTTATAGGTCATTTTGTAATTTATTAACAACTTGGACACCTTTGGAATAATATGAAGTGGGACAATCTGACCTAATTCAATATAAGAGGTGTTAAAAAATGTTTACTAGAGAAAGTTTTATACAAAAATCCTTAGAATTAAATCTGTTCTTTTTAAGAATCCAGAAGGAACATGCAACATTCCTTGAAGCTGGTTTTACACCTGCTAATGCTGATCGAGCAAGACAAGCAGATGTATTTAAAAGACAATATGAATTACTGCTAAGGGAGACAATAGAAGTATCTAACGGTATAATTAGTCCCCTAGTCTTACAATCAGGTGAGATAGTTACTCCATTTACTCTAAATGCTGAAAGTGTGACGCAATTTTATACGG
>JAQSYB010000054.1 GCA_029256365.1 Clostridia bacterium | reverse complement strand
GCCGCTCCCTTTTGAGGTCCAAATACATAGGTAGCGCCTTTGCTTCCACATAGAGGATTGTCAACGTCACAGGCTGCTGTGATGCTGCAATCATTGATTCTGCTATCCATGCAAGAGATATCAATGCTATGCAGCTTACCAAGACTGCCGCCGCCGTGACCGATATCATTTCCTTCTTCATCTAAGAACTTAACTCCCAGAGCCTTTGCCATTCCAAAGCCTCCATCATTTGTCGCACTTCCACCTATTCCTATGATAATATCCTTGCAGCCACTATCCAAAGCATGCTTTATCAGCTCTCCAGTTCCAAAGGTAGAAGTTAACATTGGATTTCGTAGTTCCATAGGCACCAAAGGCAATCCTGAGGCTGCTGCCATTTCAATCACTGCGGTTTTTCCGTCGCCTAATATTCCATAAAAGGCTTCAACCTCCTGAAGCAAAGGTCCCCTTACTCTAGCACTTATCAGCTTTCCACCAGTTGCATCCACAAGAGATTGAACGGTTCCCTCTCCACCATCAGCCATAGGAATGCAAACAATATCTGCATCTTGATATACTCTATTTATCCCTATTTTAATATTTTCCGCTGCAGCCTTCGCCGAAAGGCTGCCTTTAAAAGAATCTGGCGCCACCAATATTTTCATTTTCTCACATCCAATTTTTTTATTTTTTGTTCCTCAGTATCATTTTTCTTGGTCACTTATCCGATATCAATAACTTAAGTATAACGCAAACTTCACATGAATGCCATATGCTTCCATGCTCACATAAAAACTTGCCTTATCGCTCCTTATAAACTGCCCTGCCCTTTTTTCCATAATTTTTATATTGACATGTCATTTTCTATATACTATAATCATGTATAATTATTTAATATATAAATGACTGTGAAGAGAAGAGTATGCTGTGGAAGTAGTCAAAGCGAGCTGGTGATAGTGAAAGACCAGTACAAAGCCTATGCTGAAGAACATCTCTGAGTTTCTAACCGAAATCCATTTGGAGAGTAGACTTAGACGGAGCCAAACCGTTATTGATTGGACAGTATCGATATTGATTTATTCCGTACTGATAGAGGTGAGCTATACAGCTAATTAGGGTGGTACCGCGAAGTCAGAGTCTTCGTCCCTTTCGGGATGTAGGCTCTTTTTTTATACAATTTTTTAGTGAAAGGATGTATTATTATGAAAGAATTATCATTACCCCAGGGCTATAAGCCTGAACTAAGTATTCGAGAAACCGAGGTAGCTATCAAAAAAATTAAAGATTGCTTTGAGCAGGAGCTATCAAAAGCACTTCATTTAACAAGAGTATCTGCACCGCTATTTGTGAGATGCGGCAGAGGCATAAATGATAACTTAAACGGCATAGAGAGACCTGTAAGCTTTGATGCCATGGTGATTAAGGATGCTGACATTGAAATCATACAAAGCTTAGCAAAGTGGAAGAGAATGGCTTTGCAAAGATATGGTTTCGATATCGGAGAAGGGCTTTATACCGATATGAATGCGATTAGAAGAGATGAAGTGTTAGACAATCTGCATTCTATATATGTTGATCAGTGGGATTGGGAAAAAATAATCGCCAAGGAGGAAAGAACTGAAAAAACCCTTTTTGATACCGTAAAGGCACTATACAAGGTGTTTCTAAAAACAGAGGAATATGTATGCAGCTGCTATCCTCACCTAGAGAAAGCTCTCCCAGAGGAAATAAGCTTTATCAGTACCCAAGAGCTTGAAGATCTTTATCCTGACCTTACTCCAAAGGAAAGAGAGTGTGCCATTGCAAAAGCAAGAGGAGCAGTGTTTATCACTAAAATAGGCGGTAAGCTTGCCTCTGGAATGAAGCACGATGGCAGATCTCCTGATTATGATGATTGGACACTAAATGGAGATATCATCTTCTGGTATCCACTGCTTAATCGAGAAATCGAGCTTTCCTCTATGGGAATCAGAGTGGATGAAACAGCTTTGCTGCAGCAATTAAAAGAGGCTGGCTGTGAAGATCGTAAAAGCTTGGAATACCACAGCTTGCTTTTAAATGGTAAGCTTCCATATACAATTGGAGGAGGAATCGGGCAGTCAAGAATTTGTATGTTCTTCCTTGGATGTGCGCATATAGGAGAGGTTCAAGCCGGGGTTTGGCCTGAGGAAATGCTTGAAGAATGCAGCATTTCCAACATAGCATTGTTGTAAGGGCTTCATGACAAAGGACCTATACTCTGTGATATACCGAGTATAGGTCCTTATTAAAAATATTAAATCATGCTTTCTTCCCAGTCAGTTGGATAGCTGATATCCAATAGGGTTGCAACAGTTGCCGCAACATTTGCAAGTCCAAAGCTGCCTGATTTGATTTCATGCCTTTGATGCTTATCATAGATAACAAAAGGTACAGGATTTAGGGTGTGGCTTGTTTTTGCTTTCGCCGTACCGCCTTTTGCCTTTTCAAACATTTCATCAGCGTTTCCGTGGTCAGCTGTCACAAGAAGTATGGCATCCATTTCATCTACCGCCTTTAATACTCTTGTAAGACATAAATCCACTGTTTCCACTGCTATTCTAGTAGAGTTAAAGCTGCCTGTGTGGCCTACCATATCACCATTGGGATAGTTGACTCTTAAGAAATCATATTTCTCTGACTTCAGTGCCTCGATCAGCTTATCGGTAACCTCTGCAGCCTTCATCCAGGGTCTTTCATCAAAGGATACTCTATCAGAAGGTATTTCACAATAATCCTCCAAAGCCGCATCAAACTTTCCGCTTTTATTTCCGTTCCAGAAATAAGTCACGTGTCCGTATTTCTGTGTTTCAGAAATAGCATATTGTCTTATTTTATTCTTTGTCAAAAGCTCTGACAAAGTGTTCTTTATATCCGGCGGAGTAACCAAGTAATTCACCGGTAGATTTAAGTCTCCATCATATTGCAGCATGCCGCAGTATACTACATCAGGGCGTCTCACTCTATCAAACTTATCAAAGTCATCGTAGTCAAAGGCCATACTCAATTCTATGGCACGATCCCCTCTGAAGTTGAATAATACCACACTGTCCTTGTCATTGATTGTACCAATTGGATTGCCATCCTCCGCAATGATAAAAGCAGGCAAATCCTGATCTATAACATCATACTCTTTTCTATATGTAGATATTGCTTCACTGGCATTTCCAAATTGTCTTCCTAGTCCTAAAACATGAGTTTCCCATCCAAGGCGTACCATATCCCAATTTGCTTCATAGCGATCCATTGTGATTTTCATTCTACCACCGCCGCTGGCAATTCGAGCATCAAAGCTATCATCGTTTAGTACTCTAAGCAGTTTTTCTAAGTCATCAACGTATTCCAAAGCTGAAGTCGCCAACACATCACGACCATCAAGCAAAGCATGTATGCGTACTCTCTTAATACTGCTTTCCTTCGCTTTTACAATCATAGCCTTAAGGTGTTCAATATTAGAATGCACATTGCCATCAGATAATAGACCAATAAAGTGCAGGGTCGAATCGTTTGCTACACAATTGTTTATTACCTTATGCCAAACATCAGAGGTATACATCTTTCCATTGTCAATTGATTCATTGACAAGCTTAGCTCCTTGGCTGTATATCTGTCCGCATCCCAATGCATTGTGGCCTACCTCAGAGTTGCCCATATCATCATCACTTGGCAAACCAACAGCTAGCCCATGAGCCTTTATAGCAACATAGGGAGAATTATTCATTAGTGCGTCAAGTGTCGGTGTATGTGCCGCCTTGACTGCATTACCGTACTCATCTTCATTTATACCAATTCCATCCATTACAACAAGTACAACTGGCCTTTTCTTCATATTAACACGACCTTTCTATTTTTATCCTAAGCGGGACATTTCAAGTCCTCGCGGTACATTTCATGTACTAACCTAGGGTAATTATATTCATTTTTATTTCTGCTGTCAATTTAAAGATATTATTTTATATACTACAGATTACTGACTATCCCCAATGGTATGGCACGAGTTCTTTCTATCACTATTTTGTATTATTTTATCATAATAATACTCCGCAAACTGTTTATGTTCCTGTAGTGCAGTGGTACCCGCCTCATTAATGGTGTATAGTCCCTTTTTCACTTTGTCAAACCATCCATAATAATTTTCCCTAAGTGCAGAATCCGTCTGCCTTTTATCTGTACCCAATTCCTTGATCTGTTTGGGTGACATAGGTCCGTACTTCTCCAAGCAGCAGGCGACGAATATTGCATTTTCCTTGTAGGCTGTTACCAGCTTCGTCCGAGTGCTGCCGCCAACATTTGCATCCATATATCTGCCCTTTGCTTCTTTTATGATACCCTCACGCTTCTTCTTATTTCCTCGTCTGCTGGCTTCTCTATCAAAAGCAGCTGGATGGACAGCTATTTCTACAATACCTTTTTTCTCTTTAAAGGATACCAATATTAGCCCTAGTTCAAGTCTTCTAACCAGATGCATGATATCCTTCCACTTTGCATTGCCCTTTAATCGCTTGGGCTTAGGAACTGCCATATATACAATATCAGCAGATTTTTGCCTTTTTACTGCCTGGGCAAGCAAATCCACACTTAAGTTTCTTTTAAGCTCTACGATTACCAATTCTTCCTCTTTCACAGCTACAATATCACAGTCCTTGACCTCACTTCTCACTGTATAGCCCTGCTCTAGAAGAAAGTCGCTTACAGGCTTGAACAAATCAACATTTATTGAAAGTTTTTTGCACTTGTTGCAAAAAACCTACCCAAGGCGTTTCAACGAGGCAGGGGGATATATGCCCACCTCCTGATACTGAAATCGGAATCCGCCACTTATAGAAGTGGGGGACATATTTTTGCCTCGTTATATTGCTATTATAGCATTAAAATGCCAGACACCGGAATAAGTGTCTGGCTAAATACGCAGTATAAGGTTCTCAATATTTAAGGAAAAACAATCGCTTACTGAAACATGATAGAATTTACAATATTCTCAAGATATTCTTGTCTGCCACTCTTTAAGCTGACTACATCTCCAAGAGCAAGGGCATGCTTCTCCAAGTCATCCATAGTAGCCTTGCCAGCCACAATATCTGCCCCGATACCAGTCTTGTAGCTTTGATATCTGTCTTCTACAAATTGATCAATTCTACCGTCAACAATCAACCGATCCGCAATCTTCAAGCCTAGTGCAAAGGCATCCATACCAGCAATATATCCATGGAAGATGTCAGCTCCTTCAAAGGAAGCTCTGCGAACCTTGGCGTCAAAGTTCAGTCCCCCTTTTGTAAAGCCGCCTGCCTTGATTACTTCATACATACACATAGCTGTATCATAAACGTTGGTTGGAAACTGATCCGTATCCCAGCCCAATAGCAAATCCCCTTGGTTTGCATCAATGGAGCCAAATACACCATTTACTCTTGCCACCCTGAGCTCATGCTGGAATGTATGCTGCGCCAGTGTTGCGTGGTTGGCTTCAATATTCATCTTGAAGTCTTTTTCCAATCCATACTTTCTCAGAAAACCCATTACAGTTGCAACATCAAAGTCATATTGGTGCTTTGTAGGCTCCTTTGGCTTTGGCTCAATATAGAAGTCCCCCTGAAAGCCAATGGATCTAGCATACTCAACAGAAAGCTTCATTAATCTTGCCATGTTGTCCAGCTCTAAGCCCATATCCGTGTTCAGCAGAGTGTCATAGCCCTCTCGGCCGCCCCAGAATACATAGCCTTCTCCACCAAGCTCAGTGGTTATTTCCAAAGCCTTTTTTATTTGAGCAGCAGCAAAGCAAAATGCATCTGCACTGCAGGAAGTGCCAGCCCCATGCATATATCTGGGGTTGCTAAAGTTGTTGGCCGTTCCCCATAGAAGCTTTTTATTATACTGCTTCATTAAATCCTTTAATAGTACAGTGACTGCATCCAGCCCCGCATTGGTTTCTCTAAGAGTTGCATACTCCGGCGCAATATCTCTATCATGGAAACAAAAGAAATCGATATCCAGCTTATCCATGATTTCAAAAGCTGCATAGGCTTTGTTTTTGAATATTTCCATGGGGGTATTGCCCCCAAAGCTCTTATCTATCGTTCCTCGACCAAACATATCCGAGCCTTCACCGCACATAGTATGCCAATAGCTCATAGCAAAACGGAGCTGCTGCCGCATGGTCTTACCGCCTACTATCTCATCAGGATTATAATAGCGGAAGGAAAGTGGGTTATTTGTCTTTGGCCCTTCATAGGTTATCTTATCTATGCCTTTAAAGAATTCTCTCATCATTTAGACCCCCTTATTGTGCAATAAATACCGCAGCATTGTCTCTTTTATATGGAGACGATCTCATGCCTCCCCGTAATAGAGGCAGTCACAAGCTAAATACTGCGTTCCTTAATAATTTCATGGTATCTGTGGTAGCTGTTCTTCTTGATGCGCTGTTGAGATTCGAAATCTACATATACAATTCCAAATCTTTGGCTATAGCCATAACCCCACTCAAAATTATCAAGCAAGGACCAGCAGTAATACCCTACAACATTTAAGTTCATCTCATTCATTTTGGCTACTGCTTTTAAGTGGCTTACCAAATAATCTGTTCTACCCTTGTCGTATATATGTCCATCTTCTAACACATCTTCCCAAGCAGAGCCATTCTCTGTAATATAAATTGGTAGATCCGTATATTTATCACGTACCATTTTTATCAAATCTATAAATTCATCTGGAGAAATGTCCCATCCCATATCTGTTTTGGGATAATTTGAATATGCTCCTCCCGAGAGAGTCAGAGACATTGAATCAAATTCCATAATAGATCTATTGTAATAGTTTACACCTAGGAAATCGCATTTTTCTCCCATTACTTCAAAGTCCCCATCTTTGATAAAAGCAAAATCTGCGCTTCGTGCAGCATACAGATTTATGATATCAAGGGGATATCCACCCTTAAAAATAGGTTCTAAGAACCATCTGTTGAAGGTACCATCAAAATTTGATGCAGCCAGCATATCAGTAAAGCGATTGCTTGCTGGATAGCAGGGTGTAAGATTTAAAGTGATGCCTATGGCATTTTTTAAGCCTAATTGACGATATAATCTAACTGCCATTCCATGGGAAAGAAGCAAGTGATGGGCTACCTTAATGGCTGCTGAAATATCTTTTTTGCCCGGTGCATGCTGACCTAGGGCATTTGACAAAATGGATGCGCACCAAGGTTCATTATGTGTT
Source organism: Clostridia bacterium (assembly GCA_029256365.1). Taxonomy (GTDB): domain Bacteria; phylum Bacillota; class Clostridia; order Lutisporales; family Lutisporaceae; genus GWB2-37-7. The sequence continues at coordinate 6,939 of JAQSYB010000054.1, read as the reverse complement.
ATCCACATGTCTGTTAAGCCGTCAAGCTCCTCAAAGCATTTCTTTGCATACTCTGTAAAAAACTCTGTACTTTCTCTGACTTCCCAACCACCCATGTCTTGCAGCCACTGTGGCAAGTCCCAGTGATATAGTGTCACCGCAGTTTTGATGCCATTTTGTTTCAGCTCTGTAAGCAGCTTTTTATAAAACTCCATTCCTTGTGGATTATATTTCCCAGGCTCAGGAAAAATCCTAGGCCAAGCTATGGATAGTCTATAGCTATCTACTCCAAGCTCTTTTATGATAGCTACATCTTCTTTATATCTATGATAATGGTCACAGGCAACATCACCGTTGTCCATGTTTAATACTTTTCCTTCGGTTTTTGAGAAGGTATCCCATATGGAAGGTGTTCTTCCGTCCTCATTGTAAGCGCCTTCTATTTGGTAAGATGAAGTGGCTACACCAAATATAAAATTTTTATCAAAATTCATAATGACCCTCCCGAATGCACTCTTAGATACGAGCGCAGCTATTTCTTATAATCAATTTGGTTGGAATACGCATATCTATGGGCTGCTCAATAGCCTTGCCCTCAATCATCTTAATCAGCGTATCTGCTGCATTTTGCCCTATGGCAGCTCTATCCTGCTCTATTGTCGTTAAGGAAGGTGTTGTAAAGCCGGAAATCGCGACATTGTCAAAGCCTATCACCGACAAATCCTCTGGTATCCGAAAGCCTTGTGCCTTAAAGGTGTTCATGGCCACACAGGCAATGTCGTCATAACCACAATAGATTGCTGTAGGCAAGTCATCCCATGCCTGCTGCAAAAGCTGAGTTGCAGCGCCAACGCCCTCTTCCGCTTTAAATTCCTTGATTTCTACAAAGTATTTTGGATTTTCCTCTAAGCCCTTCGTTTTCAGGAATTCCTGGTATGCAGAATAACGTTCTTGCCCTGCTACACTTGTAAGCGGACATGCAATATGAGCTATTTTTCTATGACCTAAGAAGTAAAGATATTCCAAGGCCTGTAAACTTCCCATTCTATAATCAGATATGACAGTATGTGTATCTGGATAATTTGTTTCAACAGAAACGCATTTCATATCACTTGAAAGCACACTTTGTATTTCATCAGTAAAAATCTTGTTTGCTGCAAGCAAAACACCATCTACACCTCTGTAAATGCAGTGTTCAAGATAGGATGCCTCTCTATTACCCAATCGTTTGTTTACAAAAACAACATCATAACCATGCTCTCCTGCTCGCACCTGAAAGCTCTGCAATATTTCACTAAAGTGAGGATGGGCGATGCCTGTGTTTACATCCTCTGAAAATAGTACCCCTAGCAGCCACGTCTTTTTTGTGGCAAGGGCTCTTGCGTTGGTGTTGGGTGTATAACCCAATTTTTCTGATGCATCCATTATTTTTTTATATGTAAGGTTATTCACACCACTATAGTTATTAAATGCCTTTGATACCGTTGTTGGTGAGCATCCTGCTTCCTTTGCAACATCATATATTGTAACCAATTTTTTTACCTCTGTTTTTCATATTTTAGTTTCATTATAACTCGTATATTGGAGCTATTCAATCAAGCACCTGATAGCGAAAGCTGTAGAAGTCTGCATAGCCGGTTTTATCCATCAAGTCTTGGCAGCTCATTCCAATGAAGGCTCCAGTAAAACCCATCGGTGTGGCATATTCATCAGACAAAATACTAGCATCAAACTGATAGGGTATTGCCTTCCACTGTTTGTCTTCCTTCGCATAGAAGAACTCACCCTGCTTATTCCTAACAACCAGCTTAAGATGTACCTTTCCATTTCCTACGGGTATCTCTTGCTGTCCTAGAGGCATTGAAAAATTCCCCTTATCAAAGCACAGAATACCCAAACACATTTGCTGCATTTCTTCACGAAAAGCAATCCTTAAATAATATTGGTTTTCTTCATCATATCTGTAAATGAGACCAGCCATCTTCTGAAAATGATGAAAGGGAAGCTCTAAGCAGGTTTCTGCCTCAAAACAGAAATCCGCCTGTCTTCGCACCAGCATATTCTGATTATGAAGGGAGGACAAGGATTCTTTTCCATAAAGCCTGAGGCGTCCATCCTCTAAAATATCATATTCTGCAGGTGAACGCAGAGACATAAAATCTAGTTTAAAGCTTTCACTATTAAAATCATAAGAATATTCTTTTTGTTTCCTTTGTTCGCCATATCCTTCGAACTGCTCAGGAGGCACAATTCCGCCCTCCTTCAGATAAGGCCAGCCCTCTTTCCATAGAATTTCAGCAATGGCTGTTTCCCGACCTAGGGGACATCTCATGCTTTCATCTACAGGCCTTCCGCATAAAAAAGCAGTCCACCATCTTCCATCCTGTGATTTGCAAATGCTGCCATGTCCGGCTTTTTTGATATATGCATCCGGTGCATCCTTTGAGCTTACCAAATGTGTATTTGGGTGCAGCTCATAAGGTCCTTCTATGTTTTTCGACCGAGCAACCGTAACTGCATGCTCATATGCAGTTCCACCCTCTGCAGTAGTGAGGTAATAATAGTCATCCACCTTATAAAGATGGGGGCCTTCCACCAATCCTCTTTCTGAGCCTTTGAATATCTTTACAGGTTCTGAAATTGGCTTTAAGGTAAGAGGATCAATTTCCGTAAGCAAAATACCAGAAAATTGGGCATTGCCCTGTTTTCTATAGTCCCATTCCATATTCACGATGTATTTTCTTCCATCCTCATCATGAAAAAGAGATGGATCAAAGCCTGAGCAATTGATAAATACTGGTTCACTCCAAGGTCCCTCAATGGCTGCAGCCTTCACAATATAATTAGGTGTATCCTTAAATGGGCCAAAAGCCCAGTTTTTTACATCCGTAAACACCAAATAGAAAAGCCCTTCATTGTAAGTTAGACAAGGCGCCCATATTCCTCCAGACTTCGGGTTGCCTGTCATATTTAACATACTCATTGAATCCAAAGGAGCTGCAACGCTCTCCCAGTTTGCCAAATCTCTGGATGTCGATATCGCTACACCAGGAAAATATTCAAATGTAGAGTTGGCAATATAGAAGATTCCATTTACGCATATCATACTTGGATCAGGGTGAAAGCCCTTAAGTACAGGATTTTTAATCATATTAGCCACCAACCTTCTGCATTTAAATTATTCTTTTACTGCACCCATAGCAATACCATTGACAATATACTTAGAGAATATGATATAGACAATTATGATAGGAACGATAGATACAGCAAGCCCTAGATATATGCTTCCATATTCAGTCCTATAGGTATCCCCTCTTAAGGTTTGCACCAACATAGGAAGAGTATATTTATTCATTTTAGAAATCATAATAAAGGGAGTAAAGAAATTATTCCATGAGCCTACAAAGGCAAATATGCCTAGTGTAAATGCCCCAGGCTTGGCAATTGGCATCATGATTTTGTGAAAAATACCTAGCTCCCCACAGCCGTCTATTCTTGCTGCATCAATCAGTTCCTTCACCACTACGGATTCAAGATACTGCTTGGCAAAAAATATCGCACTGGGAGCCGCTATTGCCGGCATAATCAAAGGAATATACGAATTTGTAAGCTTAAACATGGCCATATATCGATAAAAGCCTATAATGGAAACCTGAGTCGGAACCATTACCAAAAGCACGACAAAAGCATATATGAACTTTTTATATGAAAAATCATAAACTTGAATTGCATAAGCAAACATCATCGAGAAATACACAGTTAATACTGTAACTGAAACCGAAATGACTGTACTGTTCATCAGCCCATTCACAATACTAAATCCTCTGCCTGTTAGAGTCTTCCAGTTTATCAACAGGTTATTGCCTGGTATAAGACTTATTCCTTGCTGAATTTCAGCAGTGGACCGGGTGGCATTTACCAGCATAATCCACAAGGGCAAAACGCACATTATCAATAAAATTGTTAACACCGTATACACAAAAATACGCATTATAATTGTTTTTGTAGCGTAGCTCATGCCTTTAGATCCCCCTTTGCAAATTCCTTTATCACTTTTTTACCAGGCTTATGCTCTCGTTCGCTAAGTGCCTTAATAACCAACAACGCTGCAATGCAAGTTATGATGAATATCATTACACCAACGCTGGAAGCAGCACCGATATGGCCTTTGTTGCTGGCAAATTTCATATACATCAGTACATTCATTGTCATAATAGACCCGTTTGGTGAACCTCTGCCATCTGTCAGCATATACGGTATGTCAAACATTTGCATTCCGCCTACTAGAGATGTTACCAAGGTATATACCAATACTGGTTTTAACAAAGGGAGAGTTATTTTAGAAAACATATCCCAAGCACTGGCACCATCAACCATTGCTGCCTCATAATATGTGGGAGAAATCGAGGTCATGCCTGCCATCAAGATAATTAGTGTGGACCCAAACCACATCCACCATTGAACGAAAACCAATATAGACTGAGTCCATCCATTGCTTCTAAAGAAATCTATTGCATCATTTATAATACCGGCGCGTACAGTAAACTGATTTACAGGTCCGTACAACGAAAAGAAGCTAAAGAACATAACTGCTATGGTAGCTGGCATCAAAAGATTTGGCAGATAGAAAATTGTTCTCCAAATCCCTGCAAATTTAATTTTCAATCGATTGCTTGTGAACCATACCGCCAATAGCATTGCAATACCTATTTGGGGTATAAAGTTTAAGAGCCAAAGCTTCCATGTATTTCCCAAAGCTTGTAGAAAGAATTTATCTGCAAACAGCTTTGTAAAATTATCAAATCCAATGATTTCATAGCTTTTGCTCATCATCGTCATATTTGTAATGCTTAAAAAGAAAGTATATATCAAAGGGTAAAAGCTAAATAGTATGAATCCGATTATAAAAGGAGCAGTAAAAAGATACCCATAAAAATTCTTATTGATTTTTCCAGTGCTTCTTTTACCACTAGCTTTCGGCGTCAAGGCAAGCACATCCTTTCCTATTTAATACTAAATTAGTAACAAAATCTGCGGCACATAGACCGAACCGCAGATTTTGTTCTGTAAATTTAGCTTAATCTACTATAATATCAGGAAGTGCATTTTTAACTGCATCCTTAAATTGCTGTATTGCTTCAGCCTTTGTTTGTTTGTTGGAGGCATAATTGTTTAGTGGATCATTTAATGAACGTTGGATTGCATCATCAGAAGCCTGAATTAACTTTAGGTCAATTGTAGGAGCTGCTGCTGCAAAGCCCTTATATGAGTTTTGTCCTGCAAGGAATTTACTAGTTGCTGCATCATCAAACTTTGAAACAATCTCTTCCACTACTTTTTTGCTGCATATAAAGTCCCCAGGTCCTTGAGCAAGCTTGTCGCCTATAGATGGGTCTATCTTCTTTAGATATTCATTTGTATAGGTTCCAAGTGCCCAGTTTTTAAGAGTATCAGCATTTAAAGTTGTAAACTCTACAAATTCCTTAGCTAAGTCAAGGTTTTCAGCATCTTTCATTGCGCCAATCCATGTGCCGCCCCATTGGTATGGCATTGGACCATTGATGCATGCCCAGTCTCCAGCAGTATCTACACCAACAGTTTTAGCTGCTGCACCTTCTGCTGTTACTTCCTTTGGAGCTGCATTTGGCATCAACACATATGGAAGACCCCATGTTGGAAGCAAATAACAGAATACTTGCTTTTTGTCGCCTTTTGCATCTACAAGAGAATCGTTCATACCTGCAAACCAGCCTTCTTGCCATTGATTTGCTTGTGCTTCATAACCATTTTGTCTAAAGGATTTTGCTGTTTCAAACAATTGATCTACCATAGGATCGATTACTAGCTTGTCATCAACAACCCATGGAGTTTCACGATTCGAGAAGAATAAGTTAGCAAAATCTCCAGTGGATCCTACCATATATGTGTTGCCCTTGGATTTTTCTTTAACTACCTTAGCAGCAGCTTCAAACTTATCCATTCCTGTAACCAATTCTTGAATCTTTACTGGATCGTCTGTGCCAAAGTATTCTTTCGCAAGACTTCTACGATAGAACATCGCACCTGGTGTGGCTTGATATGAAAAAGCCTTTGTAACTCCTTCATATGTACCGATATCAATCGTAAACTGATATACACCTAGATCCTTAGCAACTGGCAATAAATCAGAAACATCTGCAAGGAAATCACTTTCTACATATTCTCTTACAAAGGATGCTTCAAGAGATATAACGTCAGGAACTTCACCAGATTGTAATGCAGATTTAAGCTTTGTTTGGAATTCTCCGTTTGTCATAGGAATCATAGTATATTCTACTTTTACATTAGGATGTTTTTCTTGAAATGCGAGGGACATTGTCCTTACTTCATCTGTAAAGGACCAAACCTTAAGAACTTTTGGTGTTTCACTTTGTGCTGGTTCAGGTGTGCCTGTAGTGGGTTCCGTTGCAGGTTTTGTACATCCAGCAAACATACCAACTACCATAAGCAATACGAGAGCAAGTGCCAGTGTCTTTTTCATTATTCTACCACCTCTTCAAAAATATTTGATATCCCCAAAGTACGGAAACCGGTTTCCATACATTACCTTCATATTATCATAATCATTTCCATTTTACAATATTTTTTATATTCTGTGAATTAATATTTCATTATGCTGTCATCCGCCTATACAAAGACCTTGTTTGGATTTGTTTTTATATGAATTTGATAAATAATATTCAATTCTCATGGAAACTTTTTTGGAAAGCGGTTTCCTTTTTTGTCGATTTTTGATGCTTTTTTTAGAATCACTATTTCTATTTGATCTGCTAAACAGGGATATTGATATTTATATAAACAGCAGCCATTGTTAAATCTGCAATTGTGATCCGTCATTCTGAACGCAGTGAAGAATCTTTTCTTTGTGGATTACAATGTAGTATATCTATCCTTTACGCTATAAGGAATGAAATTGCTAAG
>JAQSYB010000053.1 GCA_029256365.1 Clostridia bacterium | reverse complement strand
AAATTGGTGCGGATTAGAGGACTTGAACCTCCACGTCGTTGACACTAGATCCTAAGTCTAGCGCGTCTGCCATTCCGCCAAATCCGCATGTTTTTGTGGTGTGCCCGACAGGAGTCGAACCTGCGACCTAATGATTCGTAGTCATTCACTCTATCCAGCTGAGCTACGGGCACAAATACTATAGCACATAGCTACAATAAACATTATAATCAACAACAAAAAAATAGTCAATGTATAATTATGTTTATTATGACAATTACATAAAAAGACTGCTGACTATGAACCATCAACAGTCTTTTTAGTATATGTTAATGAGCTCAAACTAATTCTCTGTACTGTCATTTATTTCTTTTTCGGTTTTTTTAATTTTTGAAATGAGCATGAATCCACTCACTACAAATACCGCAGGAATGATTGCTCTTTTTAATATCCAATAAAAACTATCCATACGGAATCCAAATAAATACAAGGTACTGTCAATGGCATTTAAAAATCCGATAAATCCAATTACAACCAAAACGATTCCAAGAATTTTTTTGTTGTTCACAATAAATTGATAATTATAGGCTTCCATGTCTGCCACCATTTCACCAGCAAGCATTTTTCTTCTTATATTGTAAGCATCGAAGAAGCTGAAGAACCAAGTTGGAATGATAACCAGTGGGATAAAGGATTCTATATTTGCGTAGGAAATAAGTACAATACCCCCGAGAAAAGTCAGCATAAGCTGCATTCCTCTCTTAAAAAGTCCCATCTGCATATGTGCCGCACCGGGTATACATGCAAATATAAAGAATATAAGCTTATTCCAAAATCCTATTCGTGCCACTCTGTCTCTTTCTGCGTATACCGCATGGTCTATACAGCTTACACAAACCTTATTGCCTCTTAGTTCTGTAGCGCATTGCTCACAAATGGGCATTTTACATTTGTCACATATAAATTTGGCTTCTTCATCCTTGTGATTTTTACACTTCACTTTACATTCCTCCCCGATTTTTTTGTTGTATTCTAAAGGTGATTCCATTTAGATCTACTAATTTGCTGGACATGTCTTGCAAGCCTTTATTGATAAAGGCTAAAGGCTGAACCATTTTCTGACTCACTCCACTGATGTCGATATTCATTTTGTTAGATTGTGCTTCCAAGCTGCTGCCTAAAGTTGTAAAACTCATAAAAAACACCAGCAAACCACATGCAATCAAACTGGTAGCTAAGCGGCTCATAACCTTGATATCAAAGGCGGCTGTGCGCACCTTCTTGGAAATCCTTATGGCTGTCATGATACTTTCCTTAAGCCCAATCATGTCAATCTTATCAGGTCTAGCTTCCGCTAAGATCACTTTAAGCTTTCTTATTTCTGCAATTTCTCTGCGGCAGTCTGTGCAAGCCTCTAAGTGATTTGAAACTGCTTTTGTGTCCAATGGACTAAGCTCATTGTTTGTGTATGAATGCAGCATTTCTTTATTGGTTTTGCAGCTCATATAGCTCACCTCCTGATAATTCTTGTTCTAACAAGGATTTAAGTACTTTCTTTGCTCGATACAATCTAGTTTCAATGGTTTTTCTTGGACTATCCAGTATCGTGCATATCTCCTGTACTTGCAGCTCTTCAAAATAATAAAGTATTAATACCGTTTTATATATCTCTGGTAGACTTGCTACCGTGGTTCTTACCAATTCTTTATGCTCTTGTCTTAACAATGCATCCTCAGGACCATCGGACTTGGTCGTTATACTGTCTAGTACATTGTCATCATCCATGCTCCATGCAGATATCAACTTCTTGGATTTGCACTTGCGGCTCCAATCAATACAGCTGTTTACTACAATCCGAAATAGCCATGTAGAGAATTTTGCTTCTGACTTAAAGCTATGCAGGTTATGATAGACCTTGATCAGTATTTCTTGCACCAAATCTCTAGCTTCTTCCTGGTTATGGGTATAGCTGTAGGCTGTGGAATAAACCTTGCTGCTGTACCTGTCAACAATTTCTGAATACAGCTCACTGTCTCCTTTTAAAATCAGCCGAATTATGTCTTCATCCTTCAATACCCATCACCACCTTTTCCCCACCATATCCTTTTGACGCATTTAAAATAAAATACACTTCAAAAATGCTTCCGTTTTCAAAAAATATAACAGCCAATTTATAATAATGGCTGCTATATAGGTAGTTCAAATGATTAGCTGTTTAAGCTATTTATAAATTCATGAAAATCCATAATATATCCTACGGTCAGTTGCTCTAAGTGCGGTCTTGACTCCTCTGAAAGCTTATCATAGACCGCTATTACTCTCATCCCCGCAGCTTTGGCTGCTGTAGCCCCAGCTATGGTATCCTCAAACACAAGACAGCATTCTGGCTCCACGGCCAAATCCTCTGCGGCTTTCAGATAAACATCAGGAAAAGGCTTGCTTCTCGCCACTTCGCAAGAGGTTCTGATGCTATCAAAGTATTCCTCTATCTGATGCCTTTTCATCATTGTCTCTACCAATTCTCTGGAGTTGCTGGTTGCAATTCCAATCTTTAACCCTTTGTCTCTTATGAGCTTTAGGATTTCTATTACTCCAGCCTTTAAAGGTATTTCATTTTGATACAGGTCATCCGCCATGATTCTCCACTCTTCCTTTATATCCTCAACACTGTCGGGAAGCTTGAAGCGCTCTTTGAAATACTCTGCGGTAGATGTATAGCTCAAACCTTCAATGTCCTTTTGCAAATCAACAGGCAGCTCAATCTCTCTTCTGGCTAAAAAATCTATATCAACCTGCTTCCATATCCACATCGAATCAACTAAGGTTCCATCGACGTCAAAAATAACAGCTTTTATGTCCTGCAGCATATTTATCTCCATTTCATTTGTATTTATATAGTATATATTATTATTTATATCTATAATATTCAATACCTATACAGCAATGACCTTTAAAAACAAAGAACGTATCAAAACAAAACTGCTTTGATACGTTCTATCTTAAGTAAAATCTATATTAAATGCTTCCCAAGCGCTTGGGCTGCATTTACTGTATTACTCAATCTCTATCTCTCCATTGTTGGTAATAAGCTCGATTCTATACTTTCCGTCCCCCAGCTTCCCTTGAGCAGTCTGATCATTCATTGCCTTTGTTACATTCAGCGGTATGTCTGTTTGAATGCTTCCAAAGCTGGTTTTTGCGTATACCTCTGCATTGTCTAGATTGGATGATCTATAGCTTATTTTCCCAAAGGAATTTCTTATTTCAACATTGCCTTTCAGCTCTCTGGCTTCTATTTCACCATTGTTATCATTGATGATGGTATTGCCTTCAATATGGGATGCCTCAATATCTCCAAAGCTGGTTTTGATTTGTGCATCTCCTTTTATATTTTGGGCTGTAATTCTGCCATAGTTGTTTCTAGCAATTAAGCCTCCTGATACATTGGCAATCTCAAGCTCTCCGAAGCCTGTTTCTATATCTGCATCTCCTTGAATGGAATCTGCCCCAATATCACCATGCTGATTGTCTGCTTCAAGCTTGCCGCCAACACCCTTGACTTCAATCTGCCCAAAGGAGTTCTTCACTGCCACACTGCCAGCGACGTCCTTCACTGTAATATCTCCATGCTGATTGTTTATATTTATATCCTTTGTCATACCTTCTACAGAGATATCACCAAAGCTATTGTGTACCTCCGCATACACCTCTCGAGGAACATATATGACATAGTCTACATTGGCTTTTCCGTATTTATCTTTATTCATTCCATTGTATTCTGCACTATATACTTCAGTCTGTTCGCCTTCTATTATATTAATCACATTCTTGATGTATTCCTTCGCTGCTTTTTCATCATTGTATCGAAGGGTTACAAGGGCTTCCACCTTTATATATTCTTGGTCATAGGGTCTCAGTTTGGTATCACCAAAACTGTTTCTGGCAATCAGCTTATTTATTTTGAAGTCCTTTGAAATGTTGTCTTTTACTATGGTTTCTTTGAGCTGGTTCTTATACTTTACCCCATCTATCAGCACCTCACCATTAAATGGGCTGAAGGAAAACTCTGGGTTAAAGTGAAAGATTCCGAAGCTGCTGGAAAATATGAATGCTGCAATAATAAACACAATGCACAAACTGTCAACTCGCAGCTTAATATTCTCCTCATTCTTATAAAGAATCATATATACAAACATCTCAATCCCTACACCAATAAGCAATACCGGCCAATACTTGTATATGTTGTTAATTTCTATATTCGTAAAGTTGTTTGCAAAAAGTACCAATCCCAATATAATAAGCCCTATGGCTAAGGTAATCGTACCTACCTTTTTAATTCTCATTTTAGTCCCTCCATTTGCTTTTCTATATCTATTTACGTAGGGAAATGGAAAAAGTCTTATGCAAAAATAAAAAGACTTAACAAATCTGTTAAGTCTTTGGTATCTTTACGAAAAGAAGCTTTTATAGGTATCCTACATCTCTAACATCCAAGCCTGCAGACTTAAGATCTGCCACCAGCTGGTCTACTTCCTTTGCATTTACCTTCATGATTACCTGTTTTGTATTGATAATGCCAGAGTCAAAAACGCTTAAGGCTTCAATTGAAATGCCGTTGCTTCTTACAACATTAGCCATCTTTGCAAGCTGGCCGATAAAATCAGGTACCACCATATATATTCTAGTCCCCTTATTGTCTGTCCCCATTGCATCGGAGAAAGCTTCAAATATATCGCTTCTTGTAATGATTCCAACCAGCTTATCATCTGCATCCAAAACAGGAAGTGCACTGACATCCTTTTCTTTCAACAAGGAAACTGCTTTTTCTATGTAATCAATTTTTTTCACAGTGATGAAATGCTTTGTCATTATTTCTTCAACCAAAGTATCGTCTACGAGAGTACAGCCCTTCTCTCCACAAAAATACTGGTTTATGATATCTTCCTTTGCAATTAATCCTACCATTTCTCCATGATCAACAACAGGAATATTTGAGAATCTCTTAGACTGCATAATATCTAAAACCTTTCTAACTGAAGTCTTAGATGTAACGGTAACCGGATTCGAAGTCATTCTATTTGATACATACATGATTAGCCCCTCCTGTAGTTTTTGATTGTATTATAATATTCTACGAATTCTGTCAAATTCCTCTAAGTTCAATGATTCTCTGCTGCCATATTGTTTATTACATTATTTATTCTGCAGCTTCAATATATAGTACAAATTCCTTAGGTCTAGCAAATATTTAGGAAAATATTTAAAAAATGCTCTCATATTTGAACCATCTGCATAAGCTATATTAGGTAAAAAATAATTAAAACAGTTCTATATATTGTATATTTTTAGGATGCGTGGAATAATATTTATCAGTACCATAATAAAGGACCCTTTTGTACGGTACCTATCAATCAAAATTGATTTGTAACAAAACGGTAACATAAACCCCATTGACCAAATGTTGTCAATATATTATTATGGTTTTAGATGATTTTCCAGAAATGTAAAAAAGATGGTAAATGATTAATCAGTAAAGAAAGGAGTGTTTTGAATGATGATTGTAAGATTTTATGAGGTGATCCTTTTATAACTGAATATTGCGGAGAAGGCTTAACTTTTGATAGTTGGTTATCCTTTTAGGGATATCTTTTTGTCGTACCTTTCTCCGAAATAAAAACCATCATCTGATATATAAGATAGAGTACACACGATGGTCGTGTGTTTTTTATTGCCATTTATCCCGTGGATGATAGTCGTCCACGGGATTTTTGTATCCTTTGACATAATTTCATGCAGGTTTTAAGGAGGTATTATTATGAGTTATAAGAACGGAAAAGAAATTCTGCCCATAAAGCTTCTACTAGAGCTTCAAAAGTACGTGCAGGGTGAATTAGTATATATACCAAAGCCCGGAGAGTGCAGAGCAGGCTGGGGAGAAAACAATGGAACTCGTATCCAGTTAATGTCTAGAAATATTGAAATATTTAATCTATATAGAAGCGGTATGAGTGTGAAAGAGCTTATTGAAGCCTACCATCTTTCAGAGGACAGTATTCGTAAGATCATCACAAAAACAAACAAAGAACTAACTAAGTCAATTGGCTAAAGAAATGAGGTATATCGTTTAATGAATTTAAGTGTTTTAGGTTGGAACAAAGCATATGAAGATGCTTTTGCAGAATATAAAAACCAAGGCTATACAGCAGGCAGAATATTTGCCGAGTATAAAAACTTCTATAAAATCATATACGAGGGCGGCGAGATACTTGGAGAAATCTCTGGCAAGCTGCTTTATGATACAGCAGAGCAGCAGGACTTTCCAGCTGTAGGGGACTGGGTAGCAATCACTCCAAGACAAAACGAAAATAGGGGCACCATCCATCATGTTCTTCCCCGCCATAGTAAATTCTCTAGAAAGGCAGCAGGTACAAATACCCAGGAGCAAATTGTTGCCGCCAATATTAATACTGTGTTTATTGTAAACTCTATGAACAATGATTTTAATCCCAGAAGATTAGAAAGATACTTGCTGCTGGCTTGGGAAAGTGGCGCCAATCCGGTTATCGTCCTAAGCAAGTCAGATTTGTGTGAGAATCCTGATGAGATAAAATCTGAAGCAGAGGCTGTTGCTCTTGGGGTTCCCGTCCATGCCATAAGCACCTATATGGCCTCACATATGGAAGAGCTTAAGCAATACTTCAAGGAAGGGCAAACCATCGCCCTACTGGGCTCCTCTGGAGTAGGAAAGTCCAGTATTATCAACTATTTCCTAGGCGGCACCATTCAAAAGGTGCAGGAGCTTAGGCATGACGGACAAAAAGGAAAGCACACCTCTACCCATCGTGAGATGTTTATACTGCCTGAAGGCGGTCTAATCATAGACACCCCCGGAATGAGAGAAATACAGCTTTGGGATGCGGATGAGGGCTTGCATGAAGCCTTTGAGGATATTGAATTGGCAGCAGCCGATTGCTACTTCAGAGACTGTAAGCATGAAAAAGAACCTGGATGCGCTGTAGTAAGTGCTATCAAAAATGGATTGATTGCTGCGGAGCGTTTAGACAGCTATAAAAAGCTTGAAAAAGAGCTGCAATACCTGGAAAGAAAGCAAAGCACTGCCAATAAGCAGGCTCAGAAAAAAACAAAAACACAAACCAAGAAGCCCAAGGATAAAAATAGATATGTTGATGCCTATTAGCAAAAGAATCCTGCAAAGTATCTGTTGATGCTTCGCAGGATTCTTTTTATTTCTCTTTTAATTTTTTTACAATCAAATGATATATGGGAATCAAGTATAAATAAAAGGCATAGGGTACAAAACCTATATTGGCAGTAAGCGCTGCTGCCGGCACTGCACCTCCAATGTTCCATGGTATAAGAGGCGCCAGAACAACCGCTGAATTTTCTATATCTACTGCCAATTCATACTTGTCCCTTTTTTGCTTCATATAAGTATCCTTAATAAGCTGATTGGTCAACAAAATTGCTAGAGCTTGCGTACACCCTAAGGATGCTGTAATCAAGCTGGATATGATTGTTGCTACAAATATGCCATATCGATCTGCGATGATATCCAATACTCGTTGAATTTCCTTTAGCATCTGGGTCCCTTCAAATATTCCGGAATAGGCTGATGAAATCAATACGATCAAGGCTATTTTAACCATGGATAGTATTCCTCCGCCCTTTATGATGTCGTTGAATATATCTGCACCTTCCAGGCTAAATCCAAATACGGTGTACTGAAGTATATCAGGAATAGTATAACCTTGTAATACAACAGCAAGCAGTATCCCTATCAGGATACTAGTAAGCATAGATATTTTTACATCTACTCTAAAGGCAGCCAAAGCAAGAATTGCAGCGGCTGGTAATATTGCAGCCAAATGAATATTGAAGTTCGCTGAAATCGTGGATAATATATTATTGTCTGTAAACACCAAGGGGTTGTACAAAGATAATATAAAATAAATAACAATAGATAATATCAGTGGTACCAAAGCAGTTTTAAACATATTTTTTACGTTGGTGTACAAATCTGTTTCTGTTATGCTAGCTGTCAATACTGCGCTGGATGACATGGGAGAGCCCCTATCACCAAAATATGCTCCTGCAATGATGGCTCCTGCGGCAATATTAATATCAACATTTCCGCTTTTTGCAAGAATCATCATGACAATTCCAATGGTCCCCACCGTTCCAAATGCCGTTCCTAGAAGGAAGGATACAATTGCGCTTAAAACAAAGGCATAAACGATAAAGTACTTCGGGTTCATCAGCTCTATACCATGATAAACTATAAATGCAACTGTACCAGAAGCCCTCCATACAGCGGTTATAGCTCCAATCAATAGAAATATCCGAATGATCATTAGGGACTTTTTGCTGCCCTTTAAGGTCATATTTAATACATCTGATAATTTAAATCCCCGTCTTACTGCTATCGCCATCAACAGCATAAGCCCTAAAAACAAGGGGTATACAATGTTTATATTCCGATAAACACTAAATAAAAGAGAAAAAAATATAAATATAAGTGCTGCTGCTATATCCATGCTACAAATCCTCTCGCATTTCTTTATATTCTTTTGGTTTGTTATGAAATATCTTATATTGTATTTTAAAAAGACAAAAACACAACAATGCCCCTACAGTATTCTGCAAGGACATTTCCTAGCTTAATATATATAATCATATACACTGTCATATACATCCTTTATTCCTGTAACAACAATAATATCTCCCTTTAAGAAGATGTAGTCAGGACCTGGGGATATAATGATTTCACCATCTCTTCTATATGCTATAATCGTAGCTCCAGTATGTTGAAAAAATCTTGTTTCAGATATCCTCTTGCCAAGTATTTTGCACTTTTCATTAATCTCTATTTCGATAAGGGTAAAGGGTGAAATGTTTTGAAAGCGCTCTACATAGTCCGTAATCTCTTCAAAGCTTTTTTGAATTTGCTCACCTAATTTTCTATGCTGTTCTATTAGCTCCCGAACGTGTTCTTTTACCGTAGCCAAATATTCATTGTCTTTATTTTTATTAATAAACTTTTCCGCCGCAGAAATTGAGAGTACCTCAATGCCGCTTCCCTGTGATACAGCAACAACATTGGATTCATGCAACAGTGCCACTGCTCTTCTGATTGTTTCAGGAGATACATTGTACATGCTTGCCAGCACTGAGCGTCCGCTTATTTTGTCCTTTTCTCTTATATCACCTTTGACAATTTTGTTTGCAATATCAATTGCGATCTTTTTGTATATTGGTTTATGCTCTTCCACATGAGTCATTTAAACGCCTCCGAATTAGCATCATTATATTACTTATTTTTAACCAACCATTCATTAAATATCAACAACTCAATAATACACCAAATTGCGATGATTTTCTACACTGATTTTTCAAAAAATGTTAATGTTGCCCTAAATATTGCTCTTGCAAAAAAGTTATCGTGATTTTGTGAAAACTCCGATTTATCCATA
>JAQSYB010000052.1 GCA_029256365.1 Clostridia bacterium | reverse complement strand
TACATTAGTTTACGCTGCTCCTCACCACAATAATTTGATTTGCTTGCATCCAAAATAATAACTCCATCAAATTCCAATCCCTTTGCCAAATAAGATGGGATGATGGATATGCCTGCAACCAACCGTGAGCTTTCAGATGTAATCAGATTAATCATTTTGATATCCTTTTTCACACTAAGGTACAATTCTTCACACTGACTTGCAGTTTTGCAAATGATAGCCATTGACTTCATCCCTAAATCCGAAAACTCTTGAAGCTTTTGAATGATAAATCTGTTCATATCATCCTTACAGCTTACTTTCACCAACTGCGGAATATCACCACTACGGTTAATTGGCTCTTTGTTGCTGCAGCTTGGCAATATCTGTTCTGACAGCTGCCAGATTTCTCTTGTAGAACGATAGCTTTTTGTTAAAGTCATTAGATTTGCACCGTAGTCTGAAAATAGCTCCAAGGTATTATTGTAGTCTGCGGAGTGCATATAGGAATTAATCGCTTGATTCACATCACCTAGTATTGTAAACGAAGCATATTTAAACAATTTTTTGATGATTCTATATTGCAAATAGGAATAATCCTGTGCCTCATCAATTACAACATGTCTGATATCCCCAATCGGCAAAGTACCTTCCAGCACCCCCTTAAAATATAAATAAGGAGCAATGTCTTCGTAATACAAGCTGTTGTTCTCTATATAAGAAGCAGTATAATCAAGCAATTGACTTACTTCCGTATTTACTTTTCCAGACAAACTCTCATAGAGTTTTTTATTTGCAAACAGTTCATGAAAGAGCTTAAAGGTATTTACTTCTGTCATAGATTCTAGTCTGATTCTTAGCTCCTTCAATTCCATATGCAGCAGCGCACGACTTGCTTGCTTAATGTTAAACTCCTTGTCGTCCCCCTCCTCAATCTGCTTGGCAATTTCCTTCAGTCTCGGTACCGTAAGTGGTTTGAGAAGGTAATTTACTCTGTCTCTAATTTTTTGCAATCTTTTTACCGGTGCAAAGTGCTTATAATCATTGTTATATAACTTTTCAAGGTCTTCCTTCGATATCACAAGTGTTTTATTAAAAGAAATATCTTTGAAGTTCTGATAGTGATCGTTTATGATCGTCAGATATCCATCTAGAATTTCTGTAAATTCTCGTGAAGACTTATATGCGATGCCAAACTTCCTACACGTATATTGCTTTGTATCCGTATTCAAGGAAAGCATATAATCCATTTGCTCATGCATGTTTTCCATTTTTATTTCTGAGGATATACAGCTTCTTGCATATTCAAAGAAGGTTGTTTGATGTACGTTTTCCTCGCCGAGCTCTGGCAAAACATCAGAAATATAATCATTAAATATCTGATTCGGAGAAAAAATGGCTACATTCTTTGACTTTAGCCCAGTGTCCTTTTGCCTGTATAGCAAATAAGCAATTCGGTGAAGGGCTATGGAGGTTTTACCGCTGCCTGCAGCACCTTGAACGATAAGTACTCTGGTATCCTCATCCCTGATAATTCTATTTTGTTCCTTTTGAATACTTATTACGATATTCTTCATTTTATCGTCGGCACTTTTGCTTAGGATCTCTTGCAGTATTTCATCATCAATTTTTATACTGCTGTCAAACATATAAACAAGCTTAGACTTCAATATCTTATACTGCCTTTTTAGCTCTACTCTGCCACTTATGGACTTTTTATCAACAGAAAAAGAAGCCGCTCCCAACTCATATTCATAAAACATACTGGATATTGGCGCACGCCAGTCATATATCAAAATATCCATAGTGTCATTGTCAATGAGAGAGGTCATGCCGATGTAAATTTTCTCTTTATCATCAAACTCATCATATACAAAATCTATACGAGCAAAATATGGAGACTCCAGCATTTTTTCTAGCTTTTTCACTTGGGCGCTGGTATGCTGATGACTTTTTTCTTCCTGCTTCATAAGATTAATGTATTGCAGAATTTCTACACTTTCATCAAATTCACCTGACAAAACATGGGCAGTATTATCCCACATGCTTCTGCGAATTTCTATTACGTCTTCCTTATATTCATCCATACTTTTATACTTTTCTGCTATGGATGTAGTGATTCTGTCACAAACCTCACTTAGTCTTGAGGTTTCTATATCCCATTCTTTATGATTAAGCTCCAATAGGTTTTCCCCCTTTTTGTATTGACTGCTTTAAAATCATTATGCTATAATTATTATGAAAAATTATGCTTATTATGCAGCTAATACACGCACAGTACATATATTGTATTCTCATTTCCTAATTGTGTCAATAGATTTATTCCATTCAAAAGGCAGAAGCATGGCTTCTGCCTTTTTTATTATTCTATCATCTAAATCACAAATCCGCTTACCAGCTTGCCTAAGGCTTCTGCACTTGCATAATTTTGCTGTGCCAGTTCACTTACTTTGCTGGCTCTTTCTACTACATCTGCAATATTTTCACCGATTTCGCCAACTCCACTGGCTCCCTCATTGACCGCTGTAGCAATTTCATTTATAGCAGTCGCAACTTGTGCCACGGAGGCATTTAATTGCTGCGATGTTTGGCTGAATTCTTCCATCATATCTGCGATCAGCGCTGCATCGCTGTTGTATTGATCACTGCTCTTTACCATGGTTTCATAGTCATTTGCAACATCAATATTTATGAAATTAAGAATGCTGTCCGAGCTGCTTGCTAAGTTATTGACTGCACTCGTTACCTTAACTGTGATATCTCTTATACTTGATGCAGTTGTACCAGATTGCTCTGCTAGCTTCCTTACCTCATCTGCAACTACTGCAAAGCCTCTTCCTTGTTCCCCAGCTCTTGCAGCTTCAATGGCTGCATTGAGAGCCAGAAGATTGGTTTGCTCTGCTATTTCCAATATTGCACTTGCAAGGCTTTCAATTTCTTTTACAACCCTTGCATCTTTTATCGCTGTTTCTAGTCTGCCTTTTGTTACCTTTAATAATTTCTCCGTATTTTCCTTTGATCGAATTGCACTCTCTTTGATTTCTGCTGCTCTGCCTTTCATTTCAGTAGCCTTTTCTGCTCCAGAGGTTGCTCTTCTTGCTACCTCTTCTACTGTGGCAGTTATTTCTTCTGTAGATGCTGTAACCTCTTCTGAGGATGCAGCTGATTCTTCCATCCCCGCAGATAATTGTTCCACTGCAGCATTTATATTCTCGATTGCACCTTGAAGAAGCGAGAGCTCATCCCCTGTTAATGTTCCATTTTCTATAGTTGACTTACTTTCATCTATGACATTGGCGATAATACCTCTCAGGTTATTCGTCATGGTCGTAAAATATTGATATAAGCTGCCTATTTCATCCCGTGATTTTATGTTGTCAAGCTTTACACTAAGATCCCCCAGAGCTATATTATTCGCAGCAGCTGCGAGCTTTTTCATAGGGCGTGCCAAATACCCGGAGAAAAGAAATGCAAGTATGCTAGCAGCTAGTATTACCACTGCGATCAGCGTAATGATAAAAAGCTTCATGCTTTCTGCTGGCTTTTTGTATTCATTTACCGCGTATATTGATGCAACATACCAGTCTGCATTGTTGAGCTTTTGATATGCCATTAATTCTTCATTTCCTCTTAGATTATAAAACCCATAGCCATTGCCATTTTCATTTTCTAGCATTTCTTTTATTAGTTTCTCTAATACAGGATTTTCTTTTGACAAATCCAGCTTCATAATATAATCGGGATTTTCATGGGCAATTACTATACCGCTATTGTTGAAAACAGAATAGCTGTAATTTGTATCCTTACTTCTAGCTACTAGTTTTTCTGTTAACTTATTTAAATCAATTTTATTGATTAGTACTCCGATTTGACTGCCATCGCCACCTATAACAGGTATTCCGATTGCTAGCAAAGCTGTTTTATTGTCCGGTGCCAAGAAAGCTTCGCTGATATATTGCTTTCCATTTAAGGCTTTGGCAAAATAATCCTTCCGCGAAACGCTTACACCTTCATCAAATACTGCTTGTACTACATTTCCGGTGCTATCAGCCAGTATGATATTTTTATATAGCCCTCCACTCTTTTCTACAATTGCTTTGAGATATTCTTTTATATCTGCCTTTAAGCTGTTATTTACAGCAGCTGTCATTTCACTATTATTTATGGTTTCAACTTTTAGGGATTCCTTTATGATACGATCCTCTGCAATGATAAAGCCCTGCTTGCTGATAAAGGCCAATTGATCATCAAGCTGCAGCATTTTATTCTCTGCACTTACATTCATGCTCATAATTGCTTGACTTTCCATGGCCGCTGTTACTTTTTGTATAGAAATGTAGCCCAATACAACCATTGGAATCATAACCAACAACAAAGAATATGTAATCAGCTTTTTTGATAGTGTAAATTGTGCTTTCTTTCGTTTCATGAAAATCCCTCCCAATTGTTATTTCAATATCTCAACCCATATCAGAAATGTAAATTTGTTCACAATTTTATGTAATAATATACATTATACAAAATCAGCACAATTTTTACTAGCAAAAACATAAAATAATACAGAATATTTGATTTTTTTCGACATATTCTGTATTTATAAAGCAATTCAAAAAAGAGAAAAACATAAACCTAGGTTTATGTTTATTTATTCTCTTCAGTTGTGTTTTCAGGTTGGTCACTTGTAATTGCATCTTTTCTTGAAAGGTTTACACGACCTTGCTTATCAATTTCAGTAACCTTTACAAGTATTTCATCCCCTATATTCACGACGTCTTCTACCTTTTCTACTCTCTTATGATCCAGCTTAGATATATGTACCAAGCCTTCTTTACCAGGGAGTATTTCTACAAAGGCACCAAAGTTCATGATTCTCATTACCTTACCAAGGTAAATCTCACCTTCAACAACTTCCTTTGTCAAGCCTTCAATAATCTTAAGGGCTTTTTCTCCGGCAGCTCGATCAACTGCTGCGATAAATACGCGGCCGTCGTCTTCAATGTCTATTTTTACACCTGTTTCAGCAATGATTTTATTAATCATTTTGCCTCCAGGTCCTATTACGTCTCTGATCTTATCTGGATCAATCTTCATGGATATAATCTTAGGCGCATATTCTGATAAATCAGGTCTTGGTTTACTGATTACGGCATTCATTTTATCAAGTATAAACAATCTGCCAAGTCTAGCTTGCTCAAGAGCTCTAGTTAGTATTGGTCTATCTATACCAGCTATTTTGATATCCATTTGTATCGCAGTAATACCTTCGGTTGTACCAGCTACCTTAAAATCCATATCTCCAAGGAAGTCTTCCATACCTTGTATATCAGTAAGTATCGCTACATTGTCTTTTTCCTTCATCAAGCCCATTGCTACACCCGCTACTGGAGCCTTTATTGGTACTCCGGCATCAAGAAGTGCTAATGTGCTGCCGCATACGCTGGCCATTGATGAAGATCCATTTGAAGCTACAACCTCAGATACAAGTCTAATTGCATATGGGAATTCCTCTTCTGAAGGGATCATCGGCTCCAAAGCTCTTTCAGCAAGTGCTCCGTGTCCAATCTCTCTTCTTCCAGGACCTCTCATAAATCTTGTTTCACCTACGCTGTAAGGTGGGAAATTGTAATGATGCATGTATCTCTTTTGTACTTCTTCTTCACTTAATCCATCAAGAATTTGTACATCACCCATAGGTCCTAATGTAGCAATTGTCATTGCTTGTGTTTGTCCTCTGGTGAAAAGTCCTGAACCGTGAACTCTTGGAAGTACGGATACATCGCAGCTTACCGGTCTGATTTCGTCTGTTTTTCTGTCATCAGGTCTAATGCCTTCAACTGTGATAAGCTTTCTGACCTGCTCTTTTATAATGCTATAAAGCACCTCACCAACGTCTTTCATGTTATCAGGATAGATTTCAGCAAAGTGATTCACTGCCTCTTCCTTTACTGCGTCAATGTTCGCCTGTCTTTCTAGTTTTTCAACAGTTCTAATTGCTGTTAAAAGCTTTTCTGTGGCATATTCTCTCACTGCTGCATCCAGCTCTTCGTCAACCTTAAATAGCTTGACTTCCTTCTTTGGTTTACCCACCTTTGCAGCTACCTCTTCGATAAATGCAACGATTTTCTTGATGTTGTCATGGGCAAACATAATTGCTTCCAGCATCACGCTCTCTGGTACCTCTTGTGCACCAGCCTCAACCATCATAACTGCATCCTTTGTACCGGATACAACCAAATGCATTTGACTCTTTTCTCTTTGAGCCATAGTTGGATTAAGTATAAACTCTCCATCTATTAAGCCTACCAATACAGAACCTGTTGGTCCAGTAAAAGGTATAGAAGAAATTGAAAGCGCTACGGAAGATCCAATCATCGCAACAATTTCTGGCGAATTGTCCTTATCTACAGACATAACAGTAGCAACAATTTGCACATCATTTCTGTATCCTTTTGGGAAAAGTGGTCTGATAGGTCTATCTATCAGTCTTGAGGACAATATTGCCTTTTCTGTAGGTCTACCCTCTCTTTTTATAAAGCCTCCAGGTATTTTACCTACTGCATATAATCTCTCTTCATAGTCACAGCTTAAGGGGAAGAAATCTATGCCTTCCTTTGGTTTTTCTGATGCACAGGCTGTAACTAGAACACTGGTTTCACCATACTGCATCAATACTGAGCCGTCAGCTAACTGTGCGATACGACCAGTCTCTACACTAAGGGTTCTACCTGCTAATTCTAATGTAAATCTTTCCATTATATACCTCCCTTCGATATAACATATTTCTATATATTTTTTATTATTTCCTTCTTATGCACAAAAAAATCTCACAAAAGTTTAAATTAACAATCCAATCAAAACTTTTGCAGCAATCCTTCTAAATAAATCATCTGAAGGAAAATTTAACCTGCCTTGATAATTAAAATAAAAGAGCGGGATGACTCCCGCTCTAACTTATTTCTTTGCTCTTAAGCCAAGCTTATCCATAATAGCACGATATCTTTCGATATCTTTTCCTTTTAAGTAATTTTCAAGACCTCTTCTTTGACCAACCATCATTAAAAGACCTCTTCTTGAGTGATGGTCCTTCTTGTTAGCCTTTAGGTGATCGTTCAAATAGTTGATTCTTGCTGTAAGCAATGCAATTTGAACTTCAGGTGATCCTGTGTCACCTTCCTTCATGCCGTGTTCCTTAATTAATGCGTCTTTTTGTTCTCTTGTTAACATTCTTTTCACCTCCTATATTATTCACCATAAACTAAGCGTATCGTTGGTGACTCGATATACCGAGCAAATGGTATTACAACAGAATAGATTTTAACATACTTTAATATACATGTAAAGAATTATTATTGATTCTTGTAATCTAGTCTTGCTTGTATATCACGATTGATTTGTTTCACCAAGTCAGTCACACTTTCAAAGCATATTTCGTCCCGAAGACGTTTTATAAAGTATACCTCTATATTTTGACTATATAAGTCACCTTCAAAATCAAGTATATGGGTTTCGATGCTCAGTCTTTCGCCTTTGAAGGTTGGGTTGACACCCACATTTGTTATACTTTTATAAATATGATTGTCTATTTTGGTATCTGTAATGTAAACACCATTATAGGGAAGGATTGCTTCACTTTCTACTTCTACATTGGCAGTTCTAATTCCCATGGCTTTGCCATTTTTCTTCCCGTGAATCACATCACCTTGAATTTTGTATGCTCTACCCAAATATTGCATAGCTTCGTATACATGACCTTCATGAATTTTATGCCTAATTAAACTGCTGGATACAACTTGCCCTTCAACAAATACTGGAGAAACCACTTCTACCTTGACATCATATTTCTTGCCTAGCTCAGTGAGTTTTTCTGCATTTCCTTCTCCATTTTTTCCGAAATTAAAATTATACCCTACAATAAGACATTTCGCATTGAATTTTTCTACTATAATATCACGAAAAAAACATTCTGCACTTAAATTCATGATTTTTTCGAAGTTTTCAAGAAATAAAACGTCTACACCAATTTGATTCAGAATATCTGCTCTTTGCGAATTGTTCGTTATCATGTGTATATGCTTATCTGGTCTTAGTATTTTTCTTGGATGCACCCCAAAGGTATAAATCATACTGGCACAGTTTAGCTCTTTTGCATTGTATTTTAACATTTCAATCAGCTTTTGATGTCCCATATGAACACCATCAAAGCTGCCCAATGCAATGCAGTAAGGCTTATTTTCTGCAGCCTGCTCATAAGTATTTATTATTCTCACAAAATCACCCTCGAATATCTAAATAAACATTCTATCTATTTTAATATATTTTCTGCCTTCTTCTCTGCTGTACTTTATACTTCCAATACCTAAAAACTCATTGTCGCAATATATTCTAGTTTTTGTTTCTGCCTCAAACAGTTCAACCTCTTGAATAATTCCCATGCCATATATTGGATTGCCATTGGCGGCAGCACTTCGTGCTGTAGTTTTTATTTCTATTTTTGAAAGCTCCTTAAATATTATATCAACTGGCAACAGTATCTTGTCAATAGTCAACTCTGCTGCAGCCTTTTCAATTTCTTCCAATGTATAGCTGTTCTCTATAACAAAGGGAGTACTTTCCAATCTAACAAGCTGCCACATTGCAGCACCAAATCCCATCTTTTCACCTATATCATAGCAAATAGATCGGATATAAGTACCCTTAGAGCATTCTATATCCAGGATAACTTCATCCTTATTGTTATAATCAATCATTTCTATGGAATATATTTCTACCTCACGCTCTTGGATTTCAATTTCTTCTCCTTCCAAGGCATATTGGTATAGCTTCTTTCCAGCTACTTTAATCGCAGAATACTTGGGAGGTATTTGTTTGATTACCCCTCTAAACTCTTGCAATACTTCCTGAAGCTTATTTATATCAATGCCATCTACATCTACTGATTCTACTACAGCACCATATTTGTCATAGGTTTCAGTTATAATCCCAAATTTTATGGTTGTCCTATATTTCTTTTTCTTATCTGTTATATATTGTACCGCTTTTGTCGCTTTGCCTACACATACTGGGAGTACGCCTGCCGCTTCCGGATCAAGGGTACCTGTATGTCCGACCTTTTTCATTTTTAGCTGTCTGCGTACAAAATATATGATATCATGGGACGTCATTCCCGGCGGTTTAAGTACGTTTATTATACCATTCATTTCTTCACCACTGTTATTTGTTTTTCGATTGCTTGAAGTATTTGAGTCTTCGCATTCTCTATGCTGCCATGTATGGTGCAGCCGGCTGCTCTTGTATGTCCACCGCCTCCAAATTCTTTGGCAACAGCACAAACATCAATCATGTCTTTGGATCGCAAGCTGGCTTTTATTATATTCCGCTCTTTTTCCTTAAGGAAAACTGCTGCTTCAATACCAGCAATATCTCTTGCCAAATTTACAATGCCCTCTGTATCCAAATCTTCCATGGCGATGCGTTCGATTTGTACTTTTGAAATCGTAATGCAGCTCACCATTTCATTAAAGTGAAAATCTAGAGA
>JAQSYB010000051.1 GCA_029256365.1 Clostridia bacterium | reverse complement strand
TCTGCTTTGTCTTTGATATCCAACAATACCAGCTGCTCATAAGCCTTTTTTTCTGACTCTGCCTTACTCATTCCGTAGACATTTATGGGTGCATCCACAATATTCTCAAGCACAGATTTATGTGGGAATAGATTTAAATTCTGAAAAACAAGCCCAACCTTCTTTCTGATTGCTTTCATGTCCTTCACAGAAGCATACTGTAACTTTCCTTTTTCTTCACTGCATAGATCACTTCCATCTATCCGAATGCTTCCACCGTCACTTATCTCTAAGGCAGTTATGCATCTTAAAAGTGTTGTTTTTCCTGCCCCCGAATGACCGAGAACCGCAGTGATTTCTCCTCTTTTTAGTGTTAGGTCTACATCCTTCAGTACATGATTAGACTGAAAGCTCTTTTGCAAGCCCTTTACTTCAAGTACCATCCTTCACCTCTCCCTTACTGGTAATATGAATATCTATTTTCACAATCCTTTAATAGCTTTGTCAGCATAGCTGTAAGCGCCAGATAAAACAAAGCTACTACCACCAGCGGAATTAAGGAAGCATCTCTATTTGAAGCAATCTTACCAGCCCTCAACAGCTCTCCAAGTCCCAATACATATACCAAGGATGTATCCTTTACCAAGGTAATCAATTCATTTGACACTGGCGGCAGCACTCTTTTCATTACCTGCGGCAATACAATTCTCATAAAAGCTTTTATGGGACCATAGCCCAATACCTTCGCTGCTTCCACTTGACCTACCTCAATTGATTGTATCCCCGCTCTAAAGATCTCGCCAAAATATGCTGCATAGTTCAATGAAAATGCGATAAGTGCTGCATCAAATCTTTGAAAGGTTATTCCAACGAGAGGAAGCCCAAAGAAGATAAATACAAGCTGCAGTATAAGTGGTGTTCCTCGCATGATCCATATATATAGCTGCACCCCTCCACTTATAGCCTTATTTTTCGAAAGCCTGCCCAGGGCAACTAATATGCCCATTGGCAGTGAAAGAGCGAGGGTAATGCCAAAAACCTTCAGGGTAGTCATTAAGCCCGCAAACATAAATGGCAGAAGACTCATTAAGTAGTCCAATATCTTATACCCCTACTTTCCTATATTCTCTCCGAACCATTCCTCTGATATTTTTGCAAAGGTGCCATCTTTTCTCATGTCATCCATGGCTTTTTCTACTTTCTCCAATAATTCTGTGTCATCTTTTCTGATTCCGATTCCATATTCTTCTTTTCCAAAGTCCTCACTGAGTACCTTATATTTTTCTTGTCCTCTTTCTGCTATATAATATCTTGCCAAAATTTCATCTGCCACTACGGCCTCTGTTCTTTTCGCTTCCAAATCCATCAAAGCTTCATTGTTGGTATCGAAGAGCACTGGTGCACCATCTCGAAAGGTCGCAGCAACTTCAGACTCATTGTTGATTGCATCCAAGGAGCTGGAGCCATTTTGAGCCGCAACAACTTTGCCTGCTAAGTCAGATTTGCTGTTTATATTTGAATCTGCTAATGTTATGATAATTTGTTTATTCTCAAGGTATGGTTTTGTAAAGGCGACCTTTTCTTTTCTTTCCTCTGTAATTGTATAGCCATTCCAGATGAGATCTATATTGCCGGTGTTCAACTCTGTCTCTTTCATGGACCAGTCAATGGGCTGAAATCTTACCTCTATTCCCACTCTCTTAAATACTTCATTGGCCAAATCAATATCAAACCCTACAATTTCACCTTTTTCATTCTGAAAACCCATTGGCACAAAGGTGTCATCAAAACCAACTGTCACATAGCCTTGTTCTTGAAGCTTATCAAAGCCTGCAGCCTCTGTATTTGCTGCTGTCTGGGAAGCTTTCGCCCCTGAACAGCCAGTTAAAGAAGCAAGTGTAAAAATAGATATAACCAATACGAGCAAAGCGTAATTCCATGTTTTTTTCATGATTTTCTCTCCTTTATTATTCATTCTTAATTTTGGTAGCTGTTGCTTTTTGAACTTTATATTAAATTTATAGCGCTATAAAATTTAACCTTGATACATGATTTAAAAACAAAAACTCCCGTCATCTAGCTTACGCTAGAGGACGGGAGTAATACTCACGTGGTTCCACCTCTATTTATCGATATCTCACAATATCAACCTCTTCGAGTACGGCTTAATGCTTATACTCTAGCACGATAACGGGTGCAGGGATTCCGAGAGCAGTCTACTACCTTGCGGGTTCGGTGCCTAGCTCAGAGATGTGTTCAAAGTAATTTCTATTGCCCCTCTCACCAACCGGGAACTCTCTGTAAATGAAATATACCTTTACTCTTTCTCGTCAACGCCATATGAAATGATTAATTTTTAATAGTGTATAACACTTTCAGATTTATGTCAACACTTTATCTTAAATTATTTTGATGATGTATTATCGCCGTTCACCCATAACTTCTACTTATGTTTTTCAGTAGAAAGAGCTAAGGCTTGCGCCTTAGCTCTTTTTATTCTTTAATTCTTCTCTATTCACTCGAATCGTATTTGCAATATTATTTGCATACTTTTCCACTTCTGCCAACATATCATCGGCATATGCCCTAGATCCTAATCTAATTTTCTTGGCATCCTGTTGCGCGGATAGTATGATCTCTTTTGCTTGTTCGTTGGCTCTTTTTACGATTTCGCTTTCCTCAATCAGACTGGTAAGTCTTTTATCAGCTTCCTGTCTCATAATTTCCGCTTCTTTTTCTGCTTCAACTAATATTCTTTGTCTTTCTTCCTTGACGCGACCTAGCTTGTCCTCACATTCGTTTCTAACACCTTCTGCTTCGCGCTTCGCTTCCATAAGGATTTTTTGTCGTTCTTCCTTAATCCATTGTGCCTGCTTAACCTCATCTGGAATTTTAATTCTAATGTCCTTGATTATTTCTAATAGCTCATCCCTATTTAGAATAATCTTTGATGACAGTGGTATTGCATTTGCTTTATCCAGTATATCTTCCAATGCATCAAGAAGCAGCATAACTTCCATATAATAACCCCCTATATATTAAATCTTTTTTTTAATTCTTCTTCTACCATGTTTGGAACCAATCCATGTATACAGCCTTTATGTCTAGCGACCTCTTTTACTAAGCTTGAGCTTAAATAAGAGTATTTGCTGCTCGTCATCATAAATACTGTTTCAATGTCAGCATCTAACTTCCTGTTCATAAGTGCCATTTGCATTTCGTATTCAAAATCTGATACAGCTCTAAGACCTTTTATGATTACATGTGCATCTTTCAGCTTCAAAAAATCAATCAAAAGTCCTGAAAAACTGTCTACCTCTACATTTCCAATACCTTCACAGTTTATTCTTAGCATTTCTACTCTTTCTTCTAAAGTAAACAAAGAGTTTTTGCTAGAATTGTGTAAAACCGCCACAATCACTTTATCAAACATTTTTGATGCTCTTGCGATAATATCCAAATGACCATTTGTTACCGGATCAAAGCTGCCGGGACAAACTGCAATTCTCAATCTTTTTTCCTCCTTGCCTACGATCTCTGCCTATTGCACCAAACCATAGAAACTAAGCATCGTATTGCCGTATTTTTTCTGACGCGTCATATTGAAACGTCCTACGTTTTCCGGCATTTTATCTTGTAAGTCATGCTCTATTACTATCATTGCATCCTCGTTTAGCAATTTATTTTGTTCTATATGTACCAGGGCGTTTTGTGCAAACCCCTTTAAATACGGAGGATCAATAAATATGATATCAAATTTTCTATTATCAAGGGCAAGCTTATTGATTGCATTGATATAGTCGGTATTGTATACCTCTACCTTATCTAAAAGATTAAGCATTTCTAAGTTACCTTTTAGTACCTTAATGCTCTTTGCACTTTCATCAATGAATACAACCTTTGCTGCTCCCCTGCTATATGCTTCTATACCAATACCACCAGTACCTGCAAACAGATCTAAAAAGGTACAGTCAAATAACCTTGATCCCAATATATTAAACAGGGATTCCTTTACTCTGTCAGTGGTAGGTCTAATATCCATACCCTCAAGCTTTTCCAGCTTTCTTCCTCTAAATTCACCAGAAATGATTCGCAAAAAAAACCCTCCTTTTTCGACATTATATCCATTTTATCATATATAAGACTGTTTGAAAACTTTTATAAATTTTGACGATAAAATATTTAACATGCCATAGCATGTCGAATTAAATATCAAGTCATACTAGAAGCTATCCTACAATGTATTTTACTATTCTTTCAGATTTTGCAAATACGATGTCTTTTATTCTTGAATAAAAGACATCGTATTTGAGCACTATATTTGTAGGGATATTAGTTCATAAGAAATCAAGATCTTAAATCTTGATTTCCCGCAGAATAATCTGCCAAACTATAATTCCCCATAGAGCTCTTCCTTCAATTTCTCCTCTCCCGATACTGGTGATTTTATCACCAGTATTTTTTTGTTTCATAAACAACGAGCTGGTTTTATTCTTTGACATTTGCAGCATTAAATAAAAGTCTCAGCCCATCGAGGGCTTCACCTTTTGCCTAGATTTGCTTCGCAAATGGCATCAAATAAAAGTCTCAGCCCATCGAGGGCTTCACCTTTTGCCTAGATTTGCTTCGCAAATGGCTTTAAATAAAAAAGAGCACTGATTTACAGTGCTCTTTTGTTTTGGTTTATCTTCTTGTTGTTGTAGTTGACATATTTCTTTCAGCTTGCTCGATAAGTCTTCTTACCATTTCGCCGCCAACACTTCCGCATTCTCTAGCTGTCTTATCTCCATTGTAACCGCTGAAGTCTATTCCAAACTCTGATGCAATTTGATCTCTGAAGTTTCTTAAAGCAGCTTTTGCTTCAGGAACTAAAGTTTGATTGCTGTTGCTTGAATTATTTGTTCTCATTATGTAGCACCTCCATTTGATTTTGTAGTATTAATTTGTCTTTTTTACATTTTTTTAAACCATGTAATTTATAACCAAAAATGCAAAAATAGACAGTTATAGAAGTGCTTGTATATATCTAGTTAATTTAAAGCGATTTCTTCTAAAATTTTGTTAAATCGAGCATTTAATTCCTTTTTCATACTTTGATAATCTGGCTCTTCAAGCTTTCCTGAATCATATAAGTACTCTACTGCATCTCTTGAGGATTTAAGCAGGGCAGTATCATTTAATATATCAGCGATTTTAAGCTCAGGCAAGCCATGCTGTTTTTGCCCCAAAACCTCTCCAGCACCTCTAAGCTCTAAGTCCTTCTCCGCAATGTCAAATCCGTTTTCAGATTTCGTCATATATTTGAGTCTTTCGATGGCTATTTTACTGTCTGAATCTGAAACAAGTATGCAATAGGATTGATGCACGCCTCTACCTACTCTTCCACGAAGCTGATGCAGCTGCGCCAATCCAAATCGCTCTGCATTTTCTATTGCCATGATGGTGGCATTGGGTATGTTGACCCCTACCTCAATTACTGTAGTCGCAACCAGAATGTGTATTTTTCCCTGCCTCATGTCTTCCATGATTTGGTTTTTTTCATCAGCTTTCATTTTGCCGTGGAGCAGTCCTACGTTGTAGCCTTTGAAATATTCATTCTGCAGCTCATCTCTATATTTCGTTGCTGAGTTTAGATCAAGTTTTTCTGATTCTTCAACCAGGGGGCATACAAAATATGCTTGGCGTCCTTTATCCAGTTCTTTTTTGACAAAGCCATAGAATCTCTCTTTTTTTGAGGAGTCAATGGAATAGGTCTCTATTTTCATTCTGCCTGGCGGCAGCTCATCTATCAAGGAAACATCCAGATCTCCATATAGTATCAAGGTCAAGGTCCTTGGAATCGGTGTAGCAGTCATAACCAGTATATCTGGATTTTCGCCTTTATCCGAAAGTACCGTCCTTTGTCTCACACCAAATCTATGCTGCTCATCTGTAATAACCAAACCCACCTTAGGAAATTCCACTTTATCCTGTATTAAGGCATGGGTTCCTATAATAATATCTGCTTCATGATTTCTGACTCTTTGCAGCACTTCATTTTTTGCTTTAGCAGACATACTGCCCTTGAGCAGTTCAATCCGGATGCCGGTACCCTCTAAAAGGCATTTAAAGGTCAAATAGTGCTGCTCTGCCAATATTTCAGTCGGTACCATCATTAAGCTTTGAAAACCGTTTCTAGCACATTTATACATGCCTAGCAATGCTACAATGGTTTTACCGGAGCCAACATCACCCTGCACCAGTCTGTTCATGGGCTTTGCCTTTTCCATATCCTTGAATATCTCATCAATTACCTTCAACTGCGCATTTGTCAGCTGAAATGGCAATTTTTCAGCAAATTCTCTTTCGTCATATGCACCAAAGGCTATCCCTTGCACTTCTGAGCTGTTCATTCTTTTGATGTGGATTAGACCCGACTGCAATATGAAAAGCTCTTCAAACTTAAATCTTTTTATAGCCAGCTGCATATTGAATAAGGTCTCAGGAAAATGCAAGTTGTTCACGCAAAAGTTTATTTCAGAAAGCTGATATTTTTTTCGAAAATCTTCTGGAAAGATATCCGTTAACTTACCCTCTAAAAGCTCCAATGCTGCAAAAACAGCCTTTCTTATATCCTTATGGCTCAAGCCTTCCGTTAGTGGATATTCAGGGACGATACGCAGCATATTGACACTGGCCGCACTTGTCGTTTTCTCAAATTCTGGAGACTCCATAACCACATCTCTGCCCATGAGCTTCACTTTACCATAGAAATATAGCTCATCCCCCTGCTTTATTGCATTTTTAATAAAACGGTTGTTGAACCATACAATATTTAGGCTTCCCGTGTCATCACTTACAGGCAGCTTCACTACCAGCATACCCTTCTTACTCCTAATTTCCAAAGGTCTTGAATCTACTGTTGCCTTTATCGTATATTGGTACTCCGGCACCAAATCTGATATATCGGTAATGATGCTTTTATCCTTATAACCTCTGGGATAATGATAGAATAAATCTTCTACGGTTTTAATACCCAGTTTATGAAACAGCTTTGATTTTGCTGGTCCTATACCCTTTAAGCTTTGTATTGGTATATTTTGAATATTCATTTGCTTACCTCTGCATCATATTAAAACTAAATGCGTAAGCTCTTTAGAGTTACGCATTTGAAATGATTTCAACGAATCAATTATTCAACTGAAATAATGTAGTAATATAATGGCTGACCCCCAAAGTGCATATCGATCTCACAATCAGGATAAGCTTCCTGTACAAATCCTGCAAGATTTTCCGCATCTTCTTCGCTGGTTTCCTTGCCATAGTAAATTGATATCAAGGAGGAATCTTCATTGATCATATTTTCCAGCAGTGCCTTAAACACTTCTGGTACAGTTTCTCCAACTTGATTAATCTTGCCTTCAATCAGGCCTAATATGTTGCCTTCTTCTATGTTTATATCATCATAGGTAGAATTTCTTACTGCATAGGTGATTAAACCTGTTTTTACGCTGGAAATAGATTTTTCAATTTTCTTTGTGTTAACTTCCGGCTCTTTATCAAAATCCAAAGCCATCAATGCCGCGATACCTTGCGGAATCGTCTTTGTGGATGCTACCATGACATTTTTATCTGATAGTGATTTTGCTTGGTTGGCAGCCAGTATAATATTGCTATTATTTGGAAGTATTATAATGTTCTCTGCATTAATCCTGTTAATGCTTTTTACAATGTCCTCGGTGCTGGGGTTCATCGTCTGTCCCCCTTCAATGATCTCATTTACACCAAGGTCCTTGAATATGCCTGCAATTCCCTCACCCATAGCTACAGCAACGATACCGTATTTTTGAGGTTCCGCCTGTATCACTTGCGCTGCTGCCATTTCAACATGCAATTCTCTGTGCTGCTCTCTCATATTGTCTATCTTTATTTTAGAAAGTTCACCATATTCCAATGCAGTTTCCAAAACCTTGCCTGGGTTGTTGGTATGGATATGAACCTTTACAATACCCGCTCCTCCAACAACAACTTGTGAATCTCCCATATCTCTTAAACGATCCTTGTAGCTTTCCAAATCGATTTCTTCTGTTTTTATGAAAAACTCCGTACAATAACCGAAGGTAATGTCTTCTGCATTATAGAACTCTTGGAGCTGTGAATCTCCCTCTTCTTCTTGGTTTCCACCAGCAACAAGCTCCAATATGGAACCCGTTTTAAGAGCGTGCAGCATTCCATCTAATATACTAATCAGGCCTTTCCCACCGGCATCTACAACCCCTGCATTTTTAAGAACTGCTAGCATTTCAGGGGTCTTGTCCAAAATCTCGTTAGCCTTATGAATTAGAATATCAAAAAAAGCAATTAAATCAGTGTGCTTTTCTTTTGTTTTCAAAGCATATTCTGCTGTTTCTCTAATTACAGTCAAAATAGTACCCTCTGTAGGCTTCATAATTGCCTTGTAGGCAGTATTAGAACCCTCCATAAAGCTATCAGCCAAAGCAGCAACACTTAATTCGTCATGCTGCTTAACACCCTTTGCAAAGCCTCTGAATATTTGTGATAAAATTACGCCGGAGTTTCCTCTGGCACCCATCAGAGTACCGTTGGCAGCTGCTTCGAAAACACTGTGGATGTCAATGCTTTTTAGGTTGTTAATTTCCTTTACAGCTGAGGACATTGTTAAGGACATGTTGGTCCCTGTATCGCCGTCTGGTACAGGAAATATATTAAGAGCATTGATCATATTCTTATTATTTTCTAGGTTATTCGCACCAGAAATAATCATATTTTTAATTGTTGAGCCATCGATTTTATATATAGTCAAAATGATATCCTCCTTAAACGAGTTAAACTCTAACACCTTGTATATTTAAATTCACTCTTTTTACTTTTAAGCCCGTAATGTTTTCCAAAGTATATTTTACCTTACTGATTATGTTATCTGCAACAGTAGAAATATTGGTGCCGAATTTAACTATGACAAAAAGATCAACCACGATATCTTCACCTTCAGTTGATATTTTTACACCCTTATTGATATTATCTCTTCTTAATAGCTCAACCAAGCCATCTTTTGCATTTTTGGATGCCATACCTACTAGACCATAACACTCTATGGTAGCGAGTCCAGCTATATTGGCTAATACATCATCTGCTATGTAGACTTCACCAAATTTATTGCTTAATTTTGCTGGCATAATATCTCCTCCTAATGGATTTATATGAATTTCATATTTTTTATTGTTTTGGTAATTAATTATATTTTATATTATATGTGTATAATCTTCAACAAATAATATTATATCAAATCGTTTTTATGATATTATTTATTATTATTTCCATGAATGTTTGATAAATATCTTTTTTGTATGATATAATGTTTTTTGTTAATAATATTGATTTGTATTGGTTAAATATACAGTAACCCATGTATATAAATAATAATGCAACATTTTATTGCCAATTACAGTACATTATGATATTATATTATTGTTTCAGTTGGACAGTCCACTGCTGAAGGAGGTGTATATACATGGCAAGACATTGCGAAGTATGCGAAAAAGGCATGATTTCTGGAAATAAAGTGAGTCACTCAAATAGACA
>JAQSYB010000050.1 GCA_029256365.1 Clostridia bacterium | reverse complement strand
GTTCTATATCCTGACTTAGTTGCTGTTACAGTTATTGTTGCTTCACCAGCTTTAACACCTGTCATTTTCCCTGATGTTCTATTAATAGCTACGATTGTAGCGTCACTAGATGCATAAGTCAATGTAGCATCAGCAGGATTTAATTTCTTTATATCAGGGTTATGATCACTATAACCTACAACTACAAGACTATTATTGAATTCAATTTCAATATTGCGAAGGCCGCCGCCGCCGCCACCGCCGCCACCTGATGATGGAACTGGAGCCGTTGGTGCTGTTGCTGGCTGACCGCCTACTTGAGCTATAACATTAGGTGCAGTCACAACTGTAGTTGGCGTCTGCTGCATAACTGTTCCTGTTGCATTGATATTTGCTGTGCCAATGGTACCTGTTCCGGTAACATTTGAAGCAGCATCCAAAGTCATAGTTGTAACTGCTGCCTGCTGTCCAAGATTTATATTCGTATTAACAGCTGCAGCTGCAAGTGTTAGTGAATTTAATGTACCACTTTGTACTGCTACATTTATATTTGCAGAATCAATTTGTACATCCCCGAAGTTTCCTTCAAAAATGACATTTGCTCCCACTGGTATGTCGTCAAGAACAATTACGTCGTTAAAGCCTGCTCCAGTCAGTTCAAACTCTTCTAGCTCCGCATTGGCTCCTATATCCACTGTGTCTATCGTTGTTGTTCCTGTTGCAACGATTCTTACAGTATTGCCTTCTTTAATAACGATGATTTTACCTAATGTAGAGTTCTTTATTACGATACTGTTTGCTCCTCCACCCTTTACGATGGTTTCACCTAAAACCACTACATTATCTAGATATACGTTGCCTTCTCCAATTGTCTCTCTTAGAATTAGATCTCCATTTATTGTTATATTTTTAAGTGTAACTTCAGGTGAAATTACAACTACGTCGCCATCTAAAGTTTGTGTGCCTGCTTCAGGACCATATACGCCTTGTGTTGTATAAACACCCTTGTACATGCTCTTAAATGCTCTATCCAACGCTACAACCGCTTCAAGCCTTGATATTTTTTCAGTAGGCTTGAAGGTTTTGTCAACAAAGCCATCAAAAAACTTATTCTTTAGAGCTGTACTAATAGCAGCCTTACTCCATGTTGGTATGTCCTTATTATCCGAAAGACTACTTATCATCGCATCATCAGCTGCTGCTTTTTCATTCTTAGTCAATCTTGAGATAATTGTCGCCATTTCTTGTCTTGATATGTTATCCAAAGGCATAAGCTTGCCATTTGCACCTTGGATAAAGCCTGCCTTGATTGCTTTCGCTGCATCATTATAATACCATTGCGATTTGGTTACATCTGAATAACTTATTTCCATGGTTTCAGTAAATCCATAAGCTCTGTTTACCAATGCCATAAATTCAGATCTGGTTATTTGATTTCCAGGCTTAAAGCTGCCATCTGGATAACCCTTAATAAATCCATTTGCTATCCACTCTCGGATTTGCACCTCATACTTGTTTCCTACGATGTCTGGATACTTCGCCAATTCAGTGCTCGAAGTATCTGCATATGCTATATTGCTCATAACAAGCATGATGCATAATACAATACTCAACAATCTCTTTACTCTTCTGTTTTTCACTGTATACCCTCCCCAAATTTAGTAATTTATGCCTTTTAGAGCAAAAAATAATCCTGATACCTAAGGATTTCTCTATAGATATCAGGCCGGTTGCACCACTAGCTCCTCACTATCCAGGTGCCCAAATACAGATAGTAATTCATAGCTTCCTTATTTTGTACAGGCGTTATGGATACTATTATTACATTATTTTACTTTATTTCCAACCAATTTCGCTCCTTCTATTTAGACATTCCGTGATAAATAGCGACATGATACGAGTATT
This sequence comes from Clostridia bacterium, assembly GCA_029256365.1. Taxonomy (GTDB): domain Bacteria; phylum Bacillota; class Clostridia; order Lutisporales; family Lutisporaceae; genus GWB2-37-7. The sequence continues at coordinate 7,686 of JAQSYB010000050.1, read as the reverse complement.
ATCATGTCGCTATTTATGGAAATTAACATATAAAATAAGGTTTCTTGACGATTGACATAAAAAAAACAAGGTTGAAATATTTCAACCTTGTTTTTATCTAATTCAGCCCCTTCATGCTAAGGCTTATTCTATTCCTATCCAAGTCCACATCCAATACCTTAACCTTGACAATGTCGCCCACCTTGGCTACTTCCATAGGGTTCTTCACAAATCGATCGGACAAATGAGATATATGCACCAATCCATCCTGGTGTACTCCAATATCCACAAAGGCTCCGAAGTCTATCACATTTCGAATGGTTCCTGTAAGAATCATATCCTTTTTCAGATCTTTCATTTCCATTACATCGGTCATAAATATTGGCTTCGGCATTTCATCTCTAGGATCTCGTCCTGGCTTTTGAAGCTCTGCTATGATGTCCCTTAAGGTTGGTACCCCTACGCCCAGTTCTTCAGCAATATCATTTACATTAGATTTGGCAAGCTCTGCTGCCACAGATTGCAATTCCTTTGTGTTTATCTTTTTCAGACTGCTTCCAGACTTTGCAATCAGCTGCTCTGCTGCTGTATAGGACTCAGGATGTACACCTGTATTGTCCAATACATTGCTGCTTTCCTTTATTCTCAAGAAACCGGCACACTGCTCAAATGCTTTGTCTCCCAGTTTCTTAACCTTCTTGATTTCTTTTCTGCTTTTAAAGGCGCCATTTTCTTCCCTATAGGCTACGATGTTTTTTGCTATGCTGGAGTTGATGCCGGAAATATAGGATAGCAATGAAGCAGATGCTGTATTCAAATCTACACCAACGCTGTTTACACAGTCCTCAACCACTCCCTTTAGTGCCTCTGCCAGCTTCTTTTGGGATACATCATGCTGATACTGTCCTACTCCTATAGATTGCGGATCAATCTTTACCAGCTCTGCCAAGGGGTCCTGCAGCCTTCTTGCTATAGAAATAGCCCCTCTTAAGGATACATTTATATCAGGATATTCCTTCGCTGCCAGCTCAGACGCAGAATAGACAGACGCTCCCGCTTCATTAACAACAATGTAATGAAGCTCCTTATCTACTTCCTTAATGATTTCTGCGCAAATCAGCTCTGATTCTCTTGATGCCGTCCCATTACCAAGGGATATTACAGAAACATTGTGCTTTTTTATAAGGGACTTCAGCTCTTGCTTTGTCTTTTCTACCTGACTTAGTGGTGGTGTAGGATATACAGTAGTTGTATCAAGCAGTTTTCCTGTCTCATCAACAACTGCAATTTTGCAGCCTGTTCTATAGGCTGGGTCATACCCCATTACTGCTTTGCCTTTTATCGGCGGCTGCAGCAGCAAGCTGCCCAAATTGGTTCCAAACACCTTGATAGCCTGCTCTTCCGCTTTTTCTGTCAGCTCATTTCTGATTTCTCTCTCAATAGATGGACCAATCAGCCTTGTGTATGCATCCTTTACTGTATCTACCAAGAGCTGCTTATAGGGTGAGTCCTTAGCCAATACATGACTGCTTAAATAGCTAAGTATATTTTCAATAGGTGCATCTATTTTTACGGATAAAAACTTTTCTTTTTCCCCTCTGTTCAGCGCCAATACTCTATGCAAGGCTATTTTAAAGATGGGCTCGCTGTAGTTGTAGTACATCTGGTATTCAGACTTATCCTCTGTAGTACCCTTGCTGACTACCATGCCATTTCTATATGTATTGCTGCGAATATCTTTTCTAAACACAGCATTGTCTGATATGGTTTCCGCAATAATATCCAAGGCTCCCTGTATGGCGTCCTGCGCAGTCTTTACGCCTAGCTCTTCATTGATATATTCTGCTGCCATTTCCTCAATGGTTCTACCCACTAATTCCTGCTTCCAAATAATATCTGCTAAGGGCTCCAAGCCCCGCTCCTTCGCTATGATTGCTCTCGTACGCTTCTTTTGCTTGTATGGTCTATATAAATCTTCTACTTCAGACAGAATTTCCGCCTTTTGGATAGCAGCCCTAAGTTCATCTGTTAGCTTGCCTTGCTCCTCAATAATTCTTATAACATCTTGTTTTCTCTCTTCTAGACTTCTTAGATAAAGCAGTCTTTCATGCAAGTCACGAAGGGTCGTATCAGAGAGTTCTCCTGTTAATTCTTTTCTATATCTTGCGATAAAAGGGATTGTGTTGCCATCATCAATCAGTTTAATTGTACTTTCTACCTGCCATGGGTTTATACTTAACTCTTTCGCCAGTTTTTCTATAATATTCATATTCTTCCTCCTTAGAAAACCTTCATAAATATATTACCTCTTTTTACATTTTTTATCTAGTATTATGTTGAGTTGCGCATTTTTTTGCCTTGTGTTAGTATATCAATAAACATCCAATAGATGACAACTGGGAGGCCGGTACTATGCAGCACCAAAAGTTATATATCGTAGATTCAAAAATACTTTCTAATGTATACGAGAAGGTTATAGAAGTCAAAGACCTGCTTCGAAATGGCGATGGGGTCACCATACAAAATGCCTGCAAAAAAGTAGGATTAAGCAGAAGTGCATTTTATAAATACAAGGACAGTGTTTTTGACTTTATGTCTAGTGAAAAAGGCAAAATGCTTATTTTGTTTATGGTTTTGCGGCACGCTCCCGGCGTGTTGTCAGATATTATAAATACCATTGCCTCTGTCAAAGGCAACATCCTTACAATCAATCAAACAATGCCTATTATGGATTCTGCTACTTTGACAGCTACAGTAGATATGAAAACCATGGAGATAAATCCAGAGGAGCTGGTACAGCTGCTCTTGTCCTGCAAAGGCTGCAGAAAGGTCGATATCATTGGAATGGAATAAAAAAGCGGTATGCTAGACGAGTGCCTACAATGGAACTCAATCTATCATGCCGCTTTTATTTAAACCTTAAACTTAGATACCAAAACCTTAAGTGTAACTGCCATATTACTCAAGCCAATTGCCAAATCATTGATCTCTTGTATGGAAGAGGCTTGCTCTTCTGTACTTGCCAATACACTTTGCGTACCTAGAGATGTTGTTTCAGCAATCTCATTTACTTCATCTATTGAGGTTGTAATTCTTTCACTATCCGTCTTAAGCTCCAAAACTGACTCTGAAACTTGATTTATTTCCATTGCAACACTTTGAATTTCCTCAATAATCTTATTAAATGTACCATAGGTTGAACTGATAGCCATTGTACCCGCTTCTACTTCAACCAAGCCTTGGTTCATTGCCGTTACGGTATATTCTGTTTCTGTTTGTATTTCAATCAATAAAGTTTCAATATTTTTAGAAGCTTCTCTTGTCTGTTCTGCCAAGCTTCTTATTTCATTTGCCACCACTGCAAAGCCCCGACCTGCATCACCAGCTCTAGCAGCCTCAATAGAAGCATTTAGTGCCAGCATATTTGTCTTGCCCGCAATATCTCTTATTACCTTTACTATGCCAGTAACCTCTTCAGATTTGCTGCCTAGCTTTTCTACCTGCTTTGCCGAGCTTACAACATTATCCTTGATGCTTATTATTTTATCGTTGATAATATTGATGTTTTCAGAGCCTTCCTTTGCAATATAAGCCGCATGATTTGCTGCCTCAGCAACGTTTTGCGTCTTAATTGAGGTGCCTACAACACTATCCGTTATTTCTTTTGTGATTGTTGAAGTTGTATTTACAGTTTTGATTTGAGATTGAGCGCCTTCTGCTACGCCTTCAACTACAGCTGTGATTTCTTCTGTAGCTGCTGTACTAACCTGAACACCTTCACTTAGTCTACTAGACATCTCTGTGATATCTTCAACTGCTGCACTTACTTCATTCAATATGCCTGATAGAGAATCCGTCATCAGGTTAAAGGCTGTTTGAAGTTCACCAATTTCATCCTTGGCAGTAACCTTAATCCTTTTTGTCAAATCCCCATTCTTTACTTCTGATGCCACCTTTGCCATATTCTTTAATGGTCTTGTTATCATAAACGCTAGTATAAAGCTTCCTAATACAGCCAGTACAAGAGCTCCAAATGACATCAAGGTGATCTTGCTTGTAGCGTCTGCAATGGGCTTCATTGCTTCCGTAACTGGGAGTTCTGTAATCATACCCCAGCTTGCAGAAGGTATGATGCTGTTTACGCCATAAACCTCATTGCCCTTATCGTTGTTATATATTGTAGCACCCGCTACGCCATGTACTGTGTTTTCTGCACCCTTTATCTTATTTTGAGCTGCATTGTAAAAAGTCAGTACTTTATCTTTATATTCAGGATGGGCAAGAACAACCCCATTCTTATCAACTATGTAAGCAATTCCTTGTTGCCCTACTCTTAAATCCTTAACAAGGTCCTGTATATTATTAAGTTCCATTTTTCCTGCTACTACAGCTGCAGGTTTTTGATATTGATCCAAAATAGGTATAGACATATAAACAACAGGCTGCTTGGTTTTCTCGTCAGGAATTGCATCTGATATGTATTCTTTTCCTCTCAATGCATCCTTAAACCAAAGCTTATCTGAAGCATTTACCCCTTTTTGCGTTGCATCAGATGTTACCAGCATCGCCCCTTGGGCATCTACTAGGTATACTGCGCTAAATCTGCCTTCCCCCATCTTCCTTATGGCTCTCTCCTGCTCAAAAGCATCTAGTGTCAATATGTCAACAGATTTCGTAACTAATTCTAAGCTATTAAAGCCATCTCTTATCTTATTTTCTACCTTATCGGCAATTCCTCTGTTCACAGACATATTCAATTCTCTTAGATTCTTCTTTATATTTGCGTCTAAGGAATTAACACTTTGTATAATAGGGAATATCATACATATTATCGTAAATACTGCTAGTAATATAATACGCCCTCTAATCCCTGTGACCAAATTACCAAGCTTAATAGACTTTAAGTTTTTTAGATTGAAATTTTTCATATCAAAGCTAGGTTTTTTGAATTTAAACGATTTGGGCATCTTTGGATTTCCAGTGCCCTTTGTAAAACCAAGCTTCGGCAGCTTAATTTTCTTCAAAAACCCGAGTAAATCCAGCTTATGCTTGGGTGCCTTCTTTTGTGTGAAAATCGGTATATTGACAAAACTACTTCTTTTTCTCATGTGAATCCCCCAATCATATATATTATAATAAAAATCATTCCAACTACATTTTATAACAATATATTGCATAAGACAATAGAATGCCTGCATAATGCGAGTAAACTTTCCAAAATACATCCTATACTTACAAATATTTCTATTGGCGCTGCTTTAAATATGCATTAATAAAGCTGTCAAGCTCCCCATCCATTACAGCATTCACATTTCCTGTTTCCTCATTTGTTCTATGATCCTTAACCATGCTATAGGGATGAAATACATAGGATCTAATCTGACTTCCCCAAGCTATTTCTCTATATTCACCCTTTATATCTTCTATCTTGTCCTTCTGCTCTTGTTCCTTCAACTCAATAAGCTTTGACATGAGCATTTTCATCGCCATGTCTTTGTTGCTATGCTGTGATCTCTCGTTCTGACATTGTACAATAACTCCTGTAGGAATATGAGTGATTCGCACTGCTGACTCTGTTTTGTTGACATGCTGTCCTCCTGCTCCACTTGCTCTATATGTATCTATTCTTAGATCCTCAGTATCGATATCAATTTTCACACTGTCATCCAGCTCTGGCATCACATCTACAGAAGCAAAAGATGTATGTCTTTTACCTGCTGCATCAAAGGGAGACAATCTCACTAGGCGATGTACACCTTTTTCCGATTTTAAATAGCCATAAGCATTTTCACCTTCTATTAACAAGGTTGCACTTTTAATACCCGCTTCATAATCCTTCAAAATATCAAGTATGGTGACATTGTAACCTTTTTTGTCTGCCCATCTGGTATACATTCGCAGGATCATTTCCGCCCAATCTTGCGCATCTACTCCCCCAGCTCCTGAATGTATGGATAATATAGCATTGTTGCTGTCATATTCTCCCACAAGCAAGGTCTCAATTCTCATATCATCTACAGCTTTGAATAGGGTTTTTAGCGAATCAGCTACTTCATCAAAAATAGACGCATCCTGTTCCTCCATGCCCAATTCAATCAGTACATGCAAATCTTCATATGCATCCCGTAAGTTTTTCATTCTATCTAGTTTATTCTTCAGCACCTTTAGATTTTTCAGTGTAGCTGCTGCCTTGTCCGTATCGTTCCAAAAACCCTCTTGCTGCATACCTAGCTCCAGTTCTTGAATGCCATGGTTTATCCCAACTATGTCAAAGTGACACCTCAATCTCATTCAATACATCTTCCAGCTTGTTCAATTCATATCTATATTGTTCTAATTCCAGCATGGTAACCCTCCTTAATTATGTACAAAGGGCAGACACTTGGGTCTGCCCCTTTTTGTATATTTTACGGGATGCTGTGGGCAGCATCCCCTACATCATTATTCTGCTCCGCAGCACTTCTTGTACTTCTTGCCGCTGCCACATGGGCATGAATCATTTCTGCCGATTTTATCTTCTCTTACTACCGGCGTTTTGATTGCATCCTCTTGATTGGTAGTGATTGCTTCTGCTACCTGCTCTCTTTCCGGCAGATTTCCTACCTTAGCGTTTATAATATATCTTACTGTATCTTCCTTAATACTGTTTATCAGCTCTTGGAACATGTCATAGCCCTCCATTTGATAAGCTCTAACAGGATCCTGCTGTCCATAGGCACGAAGGCCGATACCTTCTCTTAATTGGTCCATTGCATCTATGTGATCGATCCACTTTGTATCAACAACTCTAAGAAGTATTACTCTTTCCAGCTCTCTAATGGTTTCTTCGCCAAACTGCTGCTCTTTTTCTTCATATAACTTCAATGCAATTTCAACAAGTGCTTCTTTGAGTTCTTCTCTAGTGAAGCTCAATAGCTGTTCCTGGCTTAAAGCATTCTTAGGTAAGAATACCGTGTGAAGGAAGTCTGTCAAACCTTTTAAGTCCCATTCCTCCGCATACTCACTGCCAACAGTATAGGTAGCTACCGCATCATTGATTACTTCGTTTATCATGTCTATTACACTATCTCGGATGCTGTCTCCCATAAGAACCTTACGTCTCTGACCGTAAATCACTTCTCTTTGCTTGTTCATTACATTGTCATATTGCAGTACATGCTTTCTGATATCAAAGTTTCTACCTTCCACCTTCTTTTGTGCATTTTCAATGGATTTGGAAAGCAGTGGATGCTCGATGTTCATTTCGTCATCCATTCCTAAGGTTTCTACAATGCCTACTATCTTTTCAGATCCAAACAATCTCATTAAATCATCTTCAAGGGATACATAGAATCTGCTGGCTCCCGGATCACCCTGTCTTCCTGAACGTCCGCGCAGCTGATTGTCAATACGTCTGGATTCATGCCTTTCTGTACCAAGTATCATCAAACCGCCAAGCTCTTGAACCCCTTCTCCAAGCATGATATCAGTACCTCTACCTGCCATGTTTGTAGAAATGGTAATGGCACCCTTTTGTCCTGCCAAAGCTACTATTTGCGCTTCCTTTTCATGCTGCTTTGCATTCAATACTTCATGGGGAACTCCTTTTTTCTTAAGCATAGCACTTAGTAATTCGGAGTTTTCTATAGATATGGTACCTACCAGCACTGGCTGACCCTTTTGATTGAGTCTTGCAATTTCTTCTACAACTGCATGAAACTTACCCTT
>JAQSYB010000049.1 GCA_029256365.1 Clostridia bacterium | reverse complement strand
AGCATATATTCCAATGAAATACATGAATATAAAATATAATACTATCGGCACCAATACTCTAAAATCTACATTGCTCATCTTATGCACCCTCCTTGTTGTTTTGTCTTTCATATACTTCTGCTTCTTCTTCAGTCATTCTGTCAAGAGGCATATTCTTAAAACCCTTATCAACTACAATGAATGTCAAAGCAATAAAGACTACTGCACCTAATATGCAGCTGTAAAAAAACCAAGATGGAAAACCTAAAATATATGTATACTCCTCCACAGGCTTACTGCCCAAACCATAGCCTAACACGTACCACCAAATCATATTTGCAATACCCAGTATTACTCCGTATAGTGCTTCCTTGTTGCATTGCTTGTATCTTGGATCTTCTTTGAAAGTTGAAACATTTTTCTCTAGAATTGTCTTGTTCAATACATTCACCTTCCTATATGATTATTATGTTTTTAATATATAATTTAGCGTTCATATTCAATAATTCCATCAATCATGGTTATATCAACCTTAATTTCGTTTATTCGCCTTTTCGGTATAAAAGTAATATCCTCAGACAACACTATCATATCTGCAAGTTTGCCTACTTCAATGCTTCCCTTGATATTTTCTTCATATGAAGCGTATGCACCATTGTATGTTGCACACCTTATGGCTTCAATTACTGTTATTGCCTGTGTCTGGTCCAATTCAAAATCATTTGTTCTGTCATAGCGGTTCACTGCTCCGTCTATAACTTGTATTCCTGCAGGACCTGAGGGCGTATCGCTTGCAATAGAAGGTTTCATCCCCGCTTCAAGCATGCTTTTCAATGCAATTGTATATTTTGATCTTTCCCCGAAAAACCTACCATAGTTCTTTCCACCAACCTGAATCATACCTGGATTTAATGTTGGGCATATGTTCATTTTAGCCATGCGGTCAATTAGATTCTGGTCCACAACCGTACAATGCTCTATTCTATGCCTTAAATCAGGCCTGAAGTTGGTTTCGAATGCTTTTTCATAGCCTTCAACCATACACTCTATGGCAAGATCTCCAATTGCATGTGCTGTTGCCTGACAGCCTGCATCATTTATGAGCTTAATGTAATCTGAAATTTCATGTCGTTCCCATCCCATTATTCCCGGCAGATCAGGATCATGGCTGTAAGGTTCTCTCATAGCACAGGAAGGTGCTGAAGAACCTCCATCTATCATGAATTTGCATGAACCGATTCTAAAGTGTTCATCACCCAATCCTGAGGTTAATCCAAGTGATAGGTAATGGTTGTTGTCATCAAGCGAAAATGGCTTTCCGTATATGCTGTGAAGCATCATGTATGAACGCACCCTAAACTTTCTTTCTCTGCAAAGTTTCTGCATTATATGATAAGACGGACCATCACACTCTCCGCAGTCATGTATGGATGTAATACCGTTTTCCAGCAGATGTTTTTGAGCCTTCATTGCTGCACTTTCCTGCTGCTTTGGAGAGTAATCAACCTTCGCCCACAATGAAAAATGTGTATGGTCTCTTACCATTCCTGTTAGCTTTCCATCAATTACTTCAACTTCATCCTTAGGAAATTTATTAGCATCTTCAGGACAGAATACACCAAGTATCTCCAACGCCCTGGTATTGTAAACACACACATGTCCGCCGTAGTGCATGCATTGAACCGGGTTGTCAGGAGAAACTGCATCCAGGTCCTTGATATTTGGGTGTCTGTCTTCCTTAAGTTTTGTAGGGTCATATCCCATCATAGAAACCCATTCTCCGGGCTTTTTGACTGCTATTGATTCTTTAAGCTTATTAATTATGTCATCAATACACTTGCAGTCCTTCCAGCCCACATTTACTATGGAAGAATCAGGATCATCCCCGAAAAAACCTGACAAGATAGGATGATAATGAGAATCAATAAGTCCTGGTAAAAGTGCTCTGCCTTTAAGGTCGATTACTTTTGTCTTGCTGTCTATTATGCTTTCCAGATCATGATTGCTTCCAACAAAAACAATTTTATTTCCTTTTATACCAACTGCCTGTGCTGTTTCATCTTTATCATTTACTGTAACAACAACACCATTTTTAAAGGCAGTATCAACATATGAAAAATCAAAATTCATTTCCTTTCCTCCCGAAACAATAATTTTAGAAAAATTTTATTAACTTGTATTAAAGCGGATTCTTCTATGCAATTGCAATTCTCCTTTAAATTTTTTATATTTTACAAACGATTTCATATTCATAAAAATTCACTTGATTAACAATAAGCAATTTGCATGCCAACATAAACTCGAAAAATGTAAGACTCAAACCTATTGGAAATCCTAGATTATACAAGTCATCTATTTCAAGGTACATCTGTAATAATAAAACTAATCATTTAACAAGTTATATCCAACTCATTTATTAAGTTAAATTTGACTTATGCAGCTTAACAACGAACTAATAATGAGTCTTTTTTGACTTGTATTGTAAATTTTCAATAAATTTTTACACTTAATTACCATAAATAAAATTAAATAGCTTTAATTTTCAACATAATAATTCAAAAATCTTTGGCATAGTATTTGCTTATATAGTAGTGACTTATAAAATTACTTAATAATCGGGGATGAAAATTATGAGCAATAAGCAAAAAGGTATATTATCAGTTCTGATATCAGCAGTTATTTTTGGAAGCATGCCTCTTATGGCAAGAGTAATCTATGAAGAAAACGGAAATTCCATGAGCCTTACTCTATACAGATTTGTGCTGTCTCTTCCTTTCTTATATATTTTAATCAGAAGAAATGTACAGGAAGAGATTAAAATAAACAAAAGTGAACTTTCTAAAATAATTTTGGTTGGAATATTCGGTTACAGTGCCACGGCACTACTGCTTTATACATCATACAACTACATATCTACTGGAACAGCAACCACACTGCACTTCATATATCCTGTACTTGTTATAATTGGTGGAATGGTTTTCTACAAGGAAAAACCGACACTTACAAAAACAATCAGTGTGATTCTTTGTGTACTTGGTATGATTATGTTCTACAACGGTGACACAAAGCTTAGCATAACTGGTATGATGATTGCATTTGCTTCAGGAGTAACATATTCATTCTACATTTTATATATAGAAAAAAGCGAACTTAAAAATATGGGAACTTTTAAGCTTACATTTTATCTTTGCCTTGCTTCTTCCGTAGTACTCTTTGCAGTGTGTATTGCAACTGGAAATCTTGCACTTAACATGACTCTGAAGGGATGGGTGTTATCATTATTTTTATCAGTGTCAGTAACGCTTGGAGGCGTATGCCTTTTCCAAAAGGGTGTAAAATTAATAGGTTCTCAAAGCACCTCAGTATTGAGTACTTTTGAACCTATTACAAGTATTCTTATCGGCATATTAATTTTTAATGAAAGCTTTAATTTCAGGACAATTTTAGGCTTTATATTCATACTGATTGCAGCGCTTTTAATAGCCTTATACGAAGAATAGTCTACTTACAATGCTTTTGAATCAGCCTGTTTGCTTTCGTCTGGGAAATTCCCAGAACCTTAGAAAGTTTGTACGAACTTTGATACTGTGAATAATATTCGCGTACAATTCTTCTTTCTTCAGACTCCATCAAGTCTTTGAGACTTCTGTCAATAAGACTGCAATCTTTATGCTTTCTGTCTCTCGAGCTGTTTACAATACTTATAGGCAAGTCATGTATTTGTACGGCCTTACCTTGTGAATTAAGGACCAGAAATTCCACCAGATGTTCTAGTTCCCTTATATTTCCAGGCCAAGAGTAGCTAAGAAGAATTTCGATAGCCTCATTTGTAAAAGTGGTCTTTAAATTATGCTTAATGTCAAAATGTTTCATAAAGTGTGTTAACAGCATTAACAAATCTTCTTTTCTTTCAAATAACGGTGGCAAAGTCAATGTTACTCCTGCGAGCCTGTAATACAAATCAACCCTAAAATCTCCTTGGTCCATGAGCGTCTTCAAGTCCTGGTTTGTAGCCGCAATAATTCTTGTGTCAACTCTTTTGATTACAACGTCTCCAACAGGAATAAAAGTTTTTTCCTGTACCAGCTCCAGCAGTTTTGTCTGGACATATAGCGGCAACTCACCTATTTCATCAAGAAACAATGTTCCCTTATTTGCAAGTTGAACCAGTCCAACTTTGCCGCCCTTCAATGCACCTGTAAAGGCCCCTGCTGAATAACCAAACAGCTCCGACTCAATAAGCTCCTTGTTGATTGCTGAACAGTTTATTGTTACAAATGGGCCATCCTTTCTGCTGCTGCATTCATGTATGTATTTCGCAATACTTGACTTTCCGGTTCCGGTTTGTCCAAGAATAAGCATATTTATTTCCTTGGGACCAAATTTATCAACTATTTTATATATTGATTTCATTTGCGGACTGGTAAAGTTTATTATCTTTGATTCTTTGTCATAGTTAATATCTTCCAATTCTTTTTTGTAATTATTAAGTTCTTTTTTAACATTAAATAAATTGTTTTTCAGCTGTTCTATTTCTGTTATATCTCTGCAGTTCTGAACAATATACTTTAGTTCTGCACTGCTGTCAAACACTGGAGTGCATGTGTTCAATATCGTTTTCCCAGGCTTTGTTTTCTGCTCAAATGTCATGGGACTTTTATATTTTATTACTTGATCAACATATGTTACATCTGCGTATCCGTTTTCCACGAGATAATTAACATGTTTTCCCAATATTTTCTGTTTAGAAACGCCATAGTTTTTTTCAAATGAATTGTTGCAAAAAATAGCAATTCCCTTGTTATCAGTTACAAATATTTCATCGTAGGAAGCATTTATAATTGTTGAATAAAAAATTGCTTCATCATATTTTGTAAAAATTACAATTGTCATATCTTCCAACTTGTATGTCCTGGTAGAATATGTTGAAAGCATTGTTTTAATAAATTTTTTTCCTATAATGTTATTCATGTTAAGATATGTCATTGCAGTACTGTTTGAATTAATTATCATTCCATTATTATCTAATATTAGAACTCCTGGAGCAAGAACCGTTTCACCCATTGAAGACTCCTTCTGTCTGTATAAATAGTTTTGTCAGCAAATAAAAACAATTATAACATCATGATATCATATGTTCAACACTTTACATTATAATTAAATATGAAAGTACTTCAGATTATAATTTTCTTATATTATTTACTTTAAATTTGTTGGTTAATAACTTTTTTTGCCATTGATTAATTAAACAAGCAAAAAGACTCACAAATATAATTTATGAGACTTTAAACACTTAGTATTATTTTTTATACTCTGAATTAATAAATATTATCTGTACATTTGCAATGTAAGTTTTCCTATTGCAGACTTGGAAATTAGATATATTGTACAGAGCTGCACTGGAATTAAGAATGCACATTGAAATATTCTGGTAAAAAACAGCGGCCAGTAAGATGCCCCATATAAGACCGATATCCACAATGTGTTTAAAAACAAACTCAAGATAAGCTGATTGATGCCAACAGCACCGGCAATTCTTACAAGGGATTGCTTTTCATGGAGGAAAATGCCGTATATAGCCCCTGTAAGAAATGCCGTAAGTGTAAATCCTGGGAAATAAGCTCCGATTGGAAATAAAACAGCTCCAAGAAAATCTGCTGTTGCTCCCACAATTCCACCCTTTACAGGGCCAAGTATCATTGAAGCAATTGCTATGGGCACAAAGCTGAAGCCTATTTTAATGTTCCATGCCGAGATGGATGCAAATCTTGAGAACACTATTTCAATTGCTGTCAATGTACCCATCATTGCTATAGAACTTGTGTCAAATTTAAGATCTCTGGATATTTTTTTGTACATAAGTCTCCTTTCATTGTTCCAACTACGAAAGAAGCAAGTTAAATAGCGGATGCGAAACTGTATCGCAAGCTTAAAAGCTTCTCGCCCGAAGGCAACTTCCCATCCTTCGGTACTTAACGCACTGGTTTCTACTCTAATTTGTATTTTTATTATTTTATTGCAAGCATTTCACATGCTTTTACTGTTTGATCCAAAAGTATTGTTGTTGTAATAGTTCCAACCCCTCCTGCAGCAGGATTCAATGCCTTAACCTTTCCAAAAATATTGTCATAATCCACATCACCGCAAATTTTTCCGCTGCCGTCATCATTGATTCCCACATCTATAACAATTGAGTCTTCCGTAAAGAACTCCTCATTCATAAATTTTGCTTTACCTATGGCAGCAATCACAACATCTGCTTTTTTTGTCACATCTTTCATATCTTTCGTTTTTGAATGACACATGGTGACTGTTGCATTTTCATCTAAAAGAAGCATTGAAAGAGGTTTGCCTACCACAAGGCTTCTCCCAGCAACGACTATGTTTGCTCCATTCATAGGTATTTTGTAGTACTTAAGCATCTCAACAACTGCTTTTGGAGTACATGGTGCAAAACCTCTGCTGTTTCCTTCAAAAATCTTTTCCATATTAAGAGGAGACATGCAGTCAACATCTTTATCAGGATTAATCATGTAGGATATTTTTTCCTGGTCCATGTGTTTCGGGAGTGGTCTGAAAAGCATAATACCATGAACTTCATCATCGACATTGGCTTCTTCTATTACACTTATGAGCTCTTCCATTGATGCATCTGACGAAAGTTCATTTATTGTTCCTTCAATGCCTAACATGTTGCAATTTTTTAGTATGCTTTTTTCATAAAATACATCATCTTCTCTGGATCCAACTCTGACAATCAACATTTTAGGAACTATACCATTAACATTTAACTTTGATACTCTTTCCTTGATATTCTCCCTTAAGCTGTCAACAACAGGCTTCCCTGTTAATTTTAATGTTTCAACGGTCATACTGTCCTCCACTGTGGTAATTCAACAAGCATAATTTCACCTCAATAATTTGTTATTATTTGTGGTAAACCTTATAATACATCATAGGAACCAATATTCCTCCGCCTATGAAATTTCCCAAGGCTACAGGAATAAAATTATCAATTATAACATTGGCCGCTGTTATGGAATGGTCAAAAATTGCTGCCATTGGTAAATAAAACATGTTTGCAACTACGTGTTCATAACCGCAAAGAACAAAAAGCATTACAGGAAACCAGCATCCTAGAATTTTTCCTGTGGTGTCCTTGGCTGTTGTTGCAAACCATACTCCAAGTGATACTAAAATATTGCACAAAATTCCTTTTGACAAAGATTGCATGAACGTAAGTGATAACTTTGAATTTGCAATTTTTACCACTGTTTCTGAAAGTGCCGTGTTGTTGTAAACTCCTCCAAAATACAGGAGCCCGACAACTATTAATGCACCTGCCATGTTGCCAATAAATACCTGGAGCAAGCTTTTAACATAATCCACAAGTGTAATTTTTTTCTGCAGATATGCAAAAGTCATGAGGCAGTTTCCTGTATACAGTTCCCCTCCCACCAATACTATGAGCATTAATCCCACAGGAAAAACAGCAGCCCTTAAAAATAAATTTTCATATGTAACCATGAAGCCCTGTGCACCAAGAGAAATGTAAAGACCTGCCATTATACTCATTATCATTCGCTTTGGTACGGTCATTGCAATTTTATTTTGTGCTGTTACAATCAGTGCCTCAGAAGTTTCTTTAGGGGTTAAACAAACACTGCTCAAATTTCAAGACTCCTTTATTAGATTTTAAATTAAAAGGCTGTTTACCAGCCTTTTAATTATTAGAACAATCCTTTTATTTTTCCATCTACATCAACATCAATATTTTCTGCTGCAGGAACCTTAGGAAGTCCAGGCATTTTCATTATGTCTCCAGTAAGAGCTACCAGGAATCCTGCTCCTGCAGAAACTGTAATATCTCTTATTGTTATTTTAAATCCAGTAGGCCTTCCCAGCACTTTAGGGTCATCAGTCAATGAATACTGATTTTTTGCCATACAAATTGGAAGATTACCAAAACCCATT
Source organism: Clostridia bacterium (assembly GCA_029256365.1). Lineage (GTDB taxonomy): Bacteria > Bacillota > Clostridia > Lutisporales > Lutisporaceae > GWB2-37-7. The sequence continues at coordinate 1,736 of JAQSYB010000049.1, read as the reverse complement.
TTTTCAAAATTTGCTATTTCTTTGCTGGCTTTTGCTGAAAAATCAACTGCTTCTGCTCCATATAGTTTTTTTGCTATGGCAGTTATTTTATCTTTAATAGGCATATCAAGGTCATATGCAAACTTCAGATTGCTTTCTTTTTCTGAAAGTCTGAGCACTTCACTTGCCAGTTCAATTCCGCCTTCGCTTCCTTTTCCCCACACTTCAGAAAGTGCAACATTTACTCCCAAATCCTTGCATTTGTCCTTTATGAGGTTAAGTTCTGCCTCTGTATCTGTAGGAAACTTGTTTATTGCAACAACTGCAGGAAGATTAAACACCTGAGTTATGTTTTCCACATGTTTTAATAAGTTTGGAAGTCCCTTTTCCAGAGCCTCCAGATTTTCAGCTCCTAAATCAGCTTTTGCTACTCCACCGTTATATTTTAATGCCTTCACTGTAGCTACTATTACAACAGCGCTTGGTCTTAACCCGGTTTTGCGGCATTTTATATCGATGAATTTTTCTGCTCCGAGGTCAGCTCCAAATCCTGCCTCTGTAACAGTATAATCTGCAATTTTGCTTGCCATTCTGGTTGCTATTACTGAATTGCATCCATGTGCTATGTTTGCAAATGGTCCCCCGTGAATGAATGCAGGAGTTCCTTCTAATGTCTGAACTAGGTTTGGTTTCAATGCATCCTTTAACAAAGCTGCCATAGCACCTTCAGCCTTAAGCTGTCCAGCTGTAACCGGTTCACCGCTTCTGTTGTAAGCAACGATTATTCTGGACAGATTTTCCTTCAACTCAATTATGTTGTTTGACAAGCAGAACACAGCCATAACTTCAGAAGCAACAGTTATATCAAAACCATCTTCTCTCACTACGCCTTCTGTTTTTCCTCCCAGGCCATCAACAATATGTCTTAACTGTCTGTCATTCATGTCAACAGCTCTCCTCCAAACTACTCGTCTGGTGTCTATGTCAAGTTCATTGCCTTGATGAATGTGATTGTCAATCATTGCTGCCAACAAGTTGTTTGCAGCCCCTATTGCATGAAAATCTCCTGTAAAATGAAGATTTATGTCTTCCATTGGTATTACCTGAGCATATCCTCCACCTGCAGCTCCGCCTTTAACTCCGAAAACAGGACCTAATGAAGGCTCACGGAGTGCGATAATCGTTTTCTTACCAAGTCTGGAAAGTGAATCTCCCAATCCAATGGTAGTTGTAGTTTTTCCTTCTCCTGCTGGTGTAGGATTAATTGCAGTAACAAGAATGAGTTTAGAGTTTTCATTATCTTTAAGTTCATTTTGAAGATATCTAAAATCAACCTTGGCTTTGAACTTACCATAGTTTTCAACATATTGATCAGGTATTTCCATCTTAACTGCTATTTTATTTATTACTTCAGGCACTGCCTGTTGTGCTATTTCTATGTCGCTTAAAAATTTTTGAGCCATAAATCCTCCGATTACATTAAAGTTTTATTTTGCAATTAGATTAGTTATTTAGAAGTTCCTCCGCCATATAACGTATCAAGTTCATAACCTTCAACTTTTGCATTGAAGCTGTATTCATCTGAAGGGAAAGTTCCTTCTACTGTTTCTTTGTGGAATTCATTAAGTCCTTCAACCATTTCTTTTCTTATGTTTTTAAACAATTTAACAAATTTTGGTTTAAATTCCCCATACATTCCTAACAAGTCTTGTGTAACCAATACCTGACAATCAACATAAGGGCCAGCTCCTATTCCT
>JAQSYB010000048.1 GCA_029256365.1 Clostridia bacterium | reverse complement strand
TGGGGAAAATAAAAGCCTTTATAAGCTATTATATAATTGGATTATAGTTTGAATATTGTGATTTAAAGTGATATAATACTTATTGCAGCAATCAAATTGCGCGGGTGACGGAATTGGCATACGTATACGATTCAGGTTCGTAGTTTTGAGGGTTCGACTCCCTTCTCGCGCACCACTTAAGGTTATAGAACTCCTGTGATTCATAAGATCACAGGAGTTTTTTATTTGTTGGATTCAATAGCATGCCCTAGCGAAGTTATATGTGTAAAAAAGCAAAAAGAACTGACCCGCTGCTTTCTAGGATATCTGTTCTGATAGCCTCTATAATTAATGTACATGGCTGTGATGTATATCAGGAGTATGTACATGTGTATGCTCCAAATTTTCATGAATATGAATATGAGTATGTTCACCTTCGGTAAATGCTTCGTGTAAATGCAAATGATGACCATCCACATGATTATGTCTATGTTCATGTTCAATAAAGCTGTGTACATGCTTATGCGTATGATTTTCAGACATAGCAAAGTATGTGCCCAAAAGCATAAAAATCAATGCTGTAATAAAAGATATGGATATTGGTTCACGAAAGACTATAAAAGAAATACCGACTCCTATAAATGGTGCAACTGCGTAATATGTGCTTGTTCGTGCAGCTCCTAATTGTCTTTGTGCAGTAACATAGAAAAATATGCTCATGCCATAAGCAAAAAATCCGAGCAGCAAAGCAAGGGAAATATACTTTATATTCAAAACGATCTCATTTAATAATAGTGCTATCAACAATGAACCTAACCCTGAACCGAACCCCTTTAGAATGACAACTTGCAATGGATCTTTGATAGATAGCTTTCTTGTGCAATTATTCTCCAATCCCCAAAATACACAAGCAAGTAACACTAAAATTGAGCCAAAGGAAAATGATAAATTACTAAAATCATTTACTGAAAGTATGATGCTTGAAATAGTAATCAACGAAATTGCAATCCATAAGTTTTTACCAATTTGTTCTCTGAAGATGGCAAGTGCAATGACTGAAGTAGTTACAATTTCAAAGTTGTTTAATAAAGATGCTGTTGCAGGAGAAGACATAGTAAGCCCTAGCATCAAAGATATTGGAGCAAGTATGTCTAATACAATCATTAAGGCAATATAGGGAACCTCTTCTTTTGATAAATTTGGTTCAACTCTTTTCGCTTTAGTAAATCTTTTATAGCTTTCTATCAATAGCATTCCAATGCCTGCACCTAAATACAAAAGTGCAGACATCAATAACGGAGATATTTCTCTAAGAAGAAATTTTGATAAGGGTGCACTCATGCCAAATAGTGCTGCTGCTAATATAGCTTGACCAATAGCTATATGATTTTTTTCATTCATTCTCATAAACTGCTCTCCCAATCATAAACATGATATTTTAGGACTTAAATTTAAATTCAGCTTAAAACCATTATATGACTTGTAAAAATTACATACAACCAATAAAGATAAAATCATAATTTTATCTTTTTATTGGCTCTGGGAGAGTTTGTATGAAGAAAGCAAAAAGAACCGTCCCGGCTGCTTTTGCTTGGAGATTAGAGTAAAACTATACTTGTTAGCTAACTATAATAGAATATGATGCCTAAAGTAGGATTGGCGTATTTCTATGAATATATTACATTCCTACTTTTTATATCAATAGGATGTTGTGAATCAGGGTTAGTTTATTTTAGAGGTGTATGCACTTGCTAGGTTTAATTTTTGACTTTTTTATGGAGATATTTCCAGAATGGTTATCAAGAACCATATTCGGTGTTTTCTCTGATGCAATATATAAGAGAATTGGCAATAAGTATTTAAAAATAGCAATCTATGCTATCGTTTTTATACTTTCTATATTATTTGCTTTTGGGATGGCAATTGCTGTTATGCTTTCTATTGCTTGGGTTCTACTAAAATTGAGTATAATATAATATATTCCCTAGGAATACCTGAAAGAAAGGGTTGGATGTGTTGAGTAAGAAGGAAGAAAAGGAACTAGAACAATGGAAAAGGATGAAATCAATTGGTAAAAAGAAATATATATGGTTCAACGGAATAATAAAATGGGGCTTGCCTATGGCGATATCAATGACCATTGTATTGCAAATGCTTGATGATGGAATAAGTTTATATAGTCTCAGCAATCAAAATTTTATGAGGAGACTTATCATCAATCTGATTGTTTTTCCATTAGGTGGATATGTTACAGCAACTATATTATGGAGAAAGCTTGAAATAAAGTTCGATGTTTAAGACACATCAATAAATAGATCTTATGAGTAGAATATTTTGAGATTTATATTTAAGGAGGCTTTAAATTGAAAAAAAGTCTTTTATATAAATTAACAATAATCATGTATGCAATATTTGTTGTTAGTTCGATTGCTTTAATCGTTATTATCTATAAAGATAATGAAAGCCCATGGGCTTTAAAATTTGTTATTGGTTATATAATCTTCTTACTGCTATTTTGTTTGTATGTAATCGCAGTTGCTGTTATGAAGATGAAAAAAATGAAATGGATTGATATAAGAAAGAGATTGGTCAATTTTTTATTATGGTTTATCGCACTTGCAGCTTTTATTTATATTAATAATTTCATCTTAAATCGTCCAAGCAAAGGGGTATATGGTGACTTGGCTATCCCTTTAGGTCTATCCTTCGGCATAGCTTTTTTTGATTTATTATTTTTAGGAAGCAGAGATAATTAAACTAGTCAGCTAGCGAATGGACATACTGACATCATGCAGAGTAAACCTCATTGTACGATTTCCTATGAAGAATAGGCAATTGCAATATGAGGTTTTTGTTATATATAGATCTTTTAAAGGAAAGATTCGTATATAACGAGAATGATTGTTATAATGAATTTTTTTAGATAATGTGAAACTTTTTATCGGGAAATGTAACCAATGATATGAAAGGGGGATTGTTGTGAAGGAAATAGAGAGCTTATATTTGCTTTATAAAAAGGATGTTTATGTGTATCTGTTTTCCCTGACCCATGATCCGAACCTTTCGGAGGACTTATTATCAGAAACCTTTGTAAATGTAATATCATCAATTGAGAATTTTAGAGGGCAATCCTCTATCAAAACATGGCTTTTCTCTATCGCTAGAAATATGTGGCTGCAAAGTATGCGGCAAAAGAAGCAGACTGTTGAATATAATGATCTTTTGGAATTGTATTTATCTGATAGCATCGCGGAGAGTTTGATAACCAAAGAAACAGTTGAAAGGATTCATAAGCTGCTGCTAGAAAAGGATCAGCGTACTCAAAGGATTGTAAACATGAGGATTGAGGGCTATAGCTTTGGTGAAATTGCAAATGACCTAGGCATATCGGTAAGCACTGCAAGGGTAATTGATTTTCGTACGAAAAAATGGATGAAGGGGATCTTGGAAAAGGAGGGATTGAGATGAATATTTCTTGCAATTTGATATCAGATTTAATACCTTTGGTAAGGGATGGTATTGCAAGTGATGATAGCACAAAAATAGTGATGGAGCATATTGAAAATTGTGAAGGCTGTAGAGCTGAATTTGAGACCTTTGAAGCAGTTCAGCTTGAACAATTGACAACAAAGGATGAAAAGATCGTTTCTGCCATCAAACGCAGTGTAATGATTGCGCGATTTATTAACTTGATGGTTGGTGCGATTGTAGGAGTTGCTCTCTCAAATTCCATGGGTATGTTTTATAACTTTATCATCATGCCTCTTGTTGGGGGAATTTCTCTTTATACATTTAAAAAGAAGTGGTATTTGGCTCCCATATTGATTTTTGCAATGACTTATTTGATTGGCACAGCCTCAGATGCCTATACTTGGGATTTGACATATCCTAGAATCTACTTCAGTGTCATATACTCTATTTTGGTCCTATTGGGTGTAATCATTGCAAAGCTTCTTATATTTGCATTTGGGAAAGAAGGAGGAACACAATGAAAAATACAACAAAACAGGCTTTAAAAATACTTGCTGGAATAATAGCCTTTGTGCTGATCGGTAGTATGCTATATATTACAAACGCTTTTCTTGGCAATCCAATTTCTGCAATGCTGGCAAACAACGCAATCAAACAATATGTGAATCAGAATTATTCCCATCTAGACCTTGAAGTTGATAAAGCCAAGTATAGTTTTAAAACGACTGGCTATATGGCAATGGCCGAATCGAAAACGAGCATTGATACAAAGTTTGCGATTTACTACAGCCAGGGTAAGGTTCAGCGAGATGATTACAAAGACTATGTTTTAGGAATGTATAATACCATGCAGAGACTTTCTACTGAATATTCTAAGCTGGCAAAAGAGATAATCAATGAGCTTGGCTATGAAAACAATACTACAACGGTAATGGTTGATAAGGATCAGTATGCCAATAGCAATACTGGATTAGAATTGGATATGAAATTTGATAAATCCCTGCCTGTTCGAACGGAGGTTACTATTGGACTTGATTCAATTGACAGCTCCCTTGAGGGCATAGCAAAGGTTTTGATTAATGCGCACAAAGCATTTGTAGACAATGGCTGCAAGTTTAGCTTATACGGCTTGTATGCAGAAACGGAAGGCACATCTGTCATGGTATATGGGGTTACACCAGCAGATATTGAAGGAGGAAATCTAGTAAGCCTGCTTGAAAAGGCCATGGAGAATGAAGGTGCTGGGGGAATCGGGATTCAAATAAAAGAAGTGGACAAATAAGCTTAGCAATGAAATCGTCTGTGATGAAAAAATCACAGGCGATTTTTTATTTTTAATGGCTCTTATAAATTTCAAGGGGTATAATAGACTTATAGATGATAAGAGGAGTGTTTTGCAAATGGCTAAATACAAAATGATTGTTACTGATATGGATTACACTTTGTTAAATAAAGAAAAAACGATTAGTGAGAGAAACAAAAATGCGTTGAAGGCAGCTATGGATAAGGGGATTCATGTTGTAGTTGCAACTGGCAGAATATATACATCCGCTCTATACTATGCCAAGCTTTTGGGAATATCCACACCAATCATCGCCAGCAATGGCGCAATCATAAGAGACGAAGATACAGATAACACACTGTATCAATGCTTGCTTCCTGATAAGGCCATAGATGAAATGATCAGACTGACACGGGAAACCGGGCTATACTGCCATTTCTTTAGCAAGGATACCATATTTACAGAAAGATTAATCAATGTATCTACCCGCTATACGGAATGGAATAAATATATGGCAGAGAAAGATCAAGTAAAAATTAAATTATTAGATCGTTTTGAGGACATGACAGAATTTGAAAAAAGTGAAATTTTTAAAGCTGTTGTAGTAGATGAAGATGAGAGCAAGCTGCAATATATAAGAGAAGAAGTATTAAAAACCGGTATTGTGACGGTAAGCAAGTCACTGCCAGATAATATAGAGGTCATGAACAAGGATGTTTCAAAAGGCAATGCTGTAGCAACCTTGGCTGAAATGTATTGTGTTGATCAATCAGAAATTATTACCATTGGTGACAATGAAAATGATATCAGCATGATAGAATACGCTGGACTTGGTGTAGCCATGGGCAATGCAGAGCAATGTCTGAAGGACAAGGCAGATTATGTCACTGCAGATTATTTGGATGATGGTGTTGGACTTGTGGTTGAAAAATTCATATTAGAATAATTTTAAAAAGCATGTTTTCCAACATGCTTTTTATTTGTATTAAATTCATATTAAATTTAGAATATTTTGTACAAGCCGATTCGGAATTATGTTAACATGATTGTATATTATTTATGCAAGGAGTGACAATATGAAGGCAACGGCTTTTGTTACAGCAGCATTGATATTTCTGATTTGTTTAACCAGCGGTACCGGTTATTTCAACATGCTAACCAAAGCAGCGGAGCAAGATGTTTTTGCTTATAGCAGTGACAATCAAGTTGCCAATATACAGATGAAACCCCTTTCGAGAGGTGATACCTTGGAGAGAAGAGAACAGGAAGTAAAATTAAAGCTTATGACCTACAATATACACAGAGGCATTGGAAGGAATGGCAGACTTGATTTAAATGCTGTGGCAGAGGTTATAAATGATAGCAATGCAGGAATCATTGCCTTGCAGGAAGTAGAACGACATTCCATTCGAACGGTATTTCAGGATCAAATAAAGCAGCTTTCAGAGAAGACCAATATGAATTTTTCCTATGGAAAAAGTGTAAATGTACTAAATGGAGAATACGGCAATGGAATATTGAGCAGATACCCCATTGAGGAGTATATGGCCTATGAGCTGCCTTCCTTTAAGGAGCGGCGTACAGTCTTGAGAACTGTAATAAATGTGGATGGTCTTATGGTGGCTGTGTACAATACACATCTTGGGCTCAATGAATCCGAGCGCAAAGGACAAGTAGAGCACATCATTCATATGATTTCAGAGGAAAAGCTGGAATATTTGCTGATGGGTGATATGAACAGCAATGCGGATAAGCTGACGAAGATAACTGCGCATATGAAGGACAGCGCCGATGGAAGTGAAAAGCAGCATCAGAGCACTTTTATAGAAAAGGAAGTAGAAGAGCGCATAGACTATATATTTGTTTCACCCAATATGGAGGTTAAAGCCTATGATGTATTGGAATCAGAAGCTTCAGATCATTATCCAGTGGTTAGTGAGGTCATCCTTAGCAAATAGGAAATCATCAGAATGATGATTCACCAAAATAACCATGTAAATATAAAATTTTGGGCACAATATCCATATGAACCGAAAGGAGTGGATATTGTGCCCTTTGAACCGAAAAGAGTCATGTTTGAACCGGAAGCCCTAAACTACCCTTTGGGTAGAAAGCTGTTTGATGAATTTAAGAGCAAACAAGTCGAGATATCTATGCTGAAATCCCATAACAGGGTTACAGGAATACCAGGAGCCACAGCTGCGCAAGCCTTTGGCGAAGGAAAGAATACCTTGGTGGTTGGGTTGAGGCGTACCTTGAAATATGAAACCTGCAAACCTTCGGCACATTATCAGCTGCCGTTGGTTACAGGTTGTTCAGGAATGTGCACCTATTGCTATCTCAATACGCAGCTGGGCAAGAAGCCCTATGTGAGAGTATACGTAAATGTGGATGAAGTATTGGAGCAGTGCGCGAAATATATAGGTGAAAGACAGCCAGAGATCACCTTTTTCGAAGGTGCAGCAACATCAGATCCCATTCCCGTTGAACCCTATACTGGTTCCTTGCGAAAAACCATCGAGTTCTTTGGTCAACAGGAATTGGGCAGGTTTCGATTTGTTACCAAATTTACAGATGTAGATGGACTGCTAGATGCAAAGCACAATGGACATACCATGATACGATTTAGTATAAATGCTGACTCTGTCATTCGGAAGTATGAACACAAAACGCCAAGCCTAGCAGATAGAATTGGTGCAGCACATAAAATAATTGACAGCGGCTATCCCATTGGTTTTATCATTGCACCGGTTATGTTATTTGATAATTGGAAACAGGAATATGAGCAAATGCTGTTGGAATTAGATAAGCAGCTGGCGGCACAAAGCAGCAAGGAGATACATTTTGAAATCATATCTCACCGATTTACTGCCAAGGCAAAGCAGAATATCAATCAGGTATTTCCAGATAACGATCTTCCCATGGATGAGGAGCAGAGAAAATTCAAGTATGGACAGTTTGGCTATGGAAAATATGTATATGAAAAGGAGCAGCTGGCTGACATGGGGGATTTCTTCAAAAATAGATTGGTTGAGATATTTCCAAAGTCAGCAATCGACTATATAATTTAAATATATTATTGTATAATCAAAGAAGCTTGAGTATTCATTCAAGCTTCTTAAGTTTATTTTGGAGGTATAAAATGAATAAAGTACATATATCGAAATGTCCTGATTATGATTATATTAAGGTTGAACAAGCAGTGAAAGAGTGCTTTGAAGCAATGCCCGAAGTGAAGGAAAAACTGTTTGAAGGGGCAAAGGTACTGGTAAAAACCAATCTTTTAATGCGCAAAAACCCGGAAGAAGCAGTAACCACACATCCAGCTGTTGTAGAAGCCATCGTAAGATACTTATTGGAATTGGGCTGTAAGCCCATTATAGGAGATAGTCCAGGGGGGCCCTTTAATGAGTGGAATTTAAAGGGTGTATACAAAGCAGGAGGAATGAATGCAGTTGCTGAAAATACAGGCTGCGAGCTGAATTATGATACCTCTGTAATAGAAGTGCACAATGATAAAGCGAAGCTATTGAAAACCATGCAAATTATTAAGGTTGCCCATGACGTTGACTTTGTCATATCGGCTGCTAAGCTTAAAACCCATGGGATGATGACATACACTGGAGCTGTGAAGAATTTGTTTGGGGTAATACCAGGTATTACAAAGGCTGAATATCATTTTAAAATGAATAACACAGCAAATTTTGCAGAGCATTTGGTGGATATTTGTGAGTATGTAAATCCATTGATTTCAATCATCGATGCCATTGATGGCATGGAAGGCGACGGCCCATCTGCTGGAATGAAGAAGCATGTTGGACTTGTTATGGCATCCACAAATCCTTATGCTTTGGATGTTGCAGCATCAAAGGTGGCAGGGATTAGTCATGAGCTGATACCTACCATCGTCGCTGCGGAAAAAAGAGGATTATCAACAACGGACATGAAGCAGTTTGAAATGACAGGAGTCCCTATGAATGAAATCAATGTAGAGCCCTTTCAGCTTCCAACCTCTATCAATGTGAACTTTGTTGGCGGCAGGGTGCCTAAGTTTATGGAGAAGTTTGTATCCAACACCTTTAGACCTCAGCCTGTTTTTGATCACGCAATATGTGTAGGCTGCGGAGACTGCAAAAGAAGCTGTCCGCCGGATATTATAAAGATGGTAAATGGCAAGCCCATACCTGATTTGGATAAATGCATCAGATGCTTCTGCTGTCATGAACTGTGCCCAATTAAAGCAGTTGATATTAAGAAGCATTGGCTTCATGAAAAGCTATTCGGATAATAGAGATAGAGAGGGTTATTAAAAAAATAACAAGACAAGATATTTGACAAACTTGTATATATTTGCCAAAAGTCGAATAAGCTATTGTAGGACACTACACTAAATAAACATTGTGGGGGTATGAAAATGAAAAAGGTCTCCAAAAGTTTAAGCTTATTTTTGGCAATGATTATGGTGTTAAGTATGTTTGCACCAGTATTGCCCGTAACTGCGGAAGAAAGTAAGACAGTTACAATTTTGGGCACCAGCGACATGCACGGTAGAATTTTTCCTTGGGAATATGCGACCAATACACCAGATGACGATGCAGGCTATGCACTGATTCAAAATCTGGTGAAACAAGAAAAGGCAAATAATCCAAATGTCATCCTTGTAGACAATGGTGACACATTACAGGACAACATGGCGGAAATCTTTAACAATGACCCAGTGCATCCTATGATCAACGTTATGAACTATATGGGCTATGACGTTTGGAACTTAGGCAACCATGAGTTCAACTTTGGAATGGATTTTCTAAACAAGAATATTGCTGCTTTCAATGGTGCAACCTTAGCAGCTAATATCTATAAAGAAGATGGTTCTAGATTTGTAAATGGGTACAAGATTATTGAGAAGGATGGGGTAAGAGTAGCCATCGTGGGGCTGATAGCACCTCATGTGCCAACTTGGGAAGCGGCTACTCCAGAGCATTTTGCAGGCTTGACCTT